>JBEGPS010000210.1:0-2699 GCA_041181325.1 Pseudomonadota bacterium | reverse complement strand
CCAACGCTTGAGCGTGTAATCAAAGGCCTTGGCGCTGGCCGAGCCGTCGGGAACAACTTGGCGCTGGGCCAGCAACCACGCGTGCAAGGCCGCAAGCAGCGGCTTGGCGTGTTGCTGGCGGTACTCGGTGGCCTGCTCCAGATTGAACCCTAGCTCCACCATCTCACGCTCGATACCGTAGAGCTGACCAATGCGCTCCACCGCCGTGTGCGCCAGCGTGCTTTTGGAGGCCACGTGCAACTCAAAGAATTTGCGGCGCACGTGAGCCCAGCAGCCCACCTCGACGATCACGCCTGCGCTTGCACCTGTATCGCCAGCTTGTGCACCCGCCAGCACGGGCACCTGCACAAACAAAGCCTTGTAGCCGCCATAGTCGTCCACCACCAAATGCCCAGCCCAACGCCTAGCGCCAAGCGCTGGATTGTCAGGCGAACCAAGCGTTCCAGGCAAACCCGGCGGCCCCTCCCGCTCATGCACCAAGAAGTCGCGCGCATATTGCCCACTGCGGCCCGCCTTGATCTCAAAGACCACCGCGCGATTCTTCTCGTGTTGCCCTGAGGCGTAAGCCCAGATGTAACCCCTGCCCTTCTTGCCCCCCTTGTCCAGCACCGTGATGGGTGACTCATCAGCGTGCAGCACCTCGCTTTGCAAGAGCTGGCGTTTAAGCGCTTGCACGATGGGGGACAGGGCCACGCCGCACTGGCCCACCCAGGCGGACAAAGTGGAGCGGGCCAGCTCGACCCCAGAGCGAGCGTAAATCTCGCTTTGCCGGTACAGCGGCAGATGGTCGTCGTACTTGGCAACCATCACCTGGGCCAGTAAAGCAGCAGTAGGAATGCCGCCTTCGATGATTTGCGCGGGCATGGCCTCTTGGCACATGTGCTCACAGCATTTGCAGGCCCACACGCCGCGGATGTGGCGCTGAACGGTGAAGTGACCCGGTGCGTAGTCCAAGCGCTCAGAGACATCTTGGCCAATGCGCTGCATGGGCGCGCCGCAGCCGCAGGCCGTGTCCTGTGGATCGAGCAGCACGTCGATGCGTGGCAGATGGGCGGGCAGGGCTTGGCGCTTGGGGGTTGTCTTGGCGGTGGTGGCACCACGCGGGGGTGGGCACAGTTGGTCTAGGCGCTCTTGGGCTGCGGCGAGGTCTTCTTCGTTGGCCTCGGCAAAGAGCTGGGCTTGGGGCGTGTCCATGGCCTCGGTCTTGGCAGCGAATCGAAAGTGGCGCAGTACGCGAATCTCGTGGGTGAGGGCGTCAATCTTGGTTTGACGCAGGAGCAGCTCGGCGCTCTGTTGCTCAACGAGTTGAGTGCTTTGTTTTGCATCAGCGGCGATGCGCTCGATCAGGCTTTGCGCCAGTGCGCGAAGAGCCGCTTCGTCCAACTGAGCCAACTCACACAGGGCCGGTGCAGGAGCACCTTTTGTGGGGGTGGATGTCGGGGTGAGATTGGGGGTTGAAGAGGAGGCCGCGCGCATGGTTTGTATTGTGCAAAGTCCAATGAATAAAGGCAATTGGAGGATGTACCAATTGCCTTTTTTTATGTGCGTTTTGTGGTGCTTTAGTGACGTTTTTTGGGTGATTTTGTTGTGCTTTTGTGTGGCGATTTCGGGGGGTCTTTTAGGACGATTTTTACGGCTACTTTTACGGCACCTTGTGTTGCGGTTTCGTGATGCTTTTTGCAGCTCCGACTACACGATACGAATCGCGTCTGCCTGACCTGCGCTGCCCAGCCTGTGCCAAGGCAGGCCCACGGTGAGTGCGCTCCATTGTTGGGCGTTCAAGTTGATGATGGGCGCGTCCCCGCGTGGCCACACCAGGCTGCCCTGGTGCAGGCGCCTGGCGCACAGCCACAGGCCAAAGCCGTCGTGCACCAGCACTTTCATGCGGCTGGCGCGCGCGTTGGCAAAGGCGTAGGCGACGTGGGGCTGGGCGCAGCCAAAGACGGCCACCACGCGGGCCAGGATGGAGTCCATGCCGCAGCGCATGTCCAGGGGTTCTACGGCCAGTTGCCAGGCGTCTACGCGCATCAGTGCGTTCATGCTGTGGATGCCCGTGTTGTTCGTGTTGGTGCTGCTCATGCCAGCACCTGGCGCAGCCAAGCGGCTGATGCGCTGGCTGCGCCCGCGCACTCCAAGGGCCAGTCAATGCGGGCCACCAGCGCGCCGCTGTGGCTTTGCAGGGCGATGCGCAGGCCCGGCGCTGGTGCAGGTGATGGCCATGGCGTGGCTGCCACGTCCTGGGCGGGGCGCGCTCGCACGAAGCGCGTGGATGCAGCGCCCGTCAGCGTTTGGCGCCAGTAGGCCTCAAAGCCCAGCCAGGCGCGCCACCGGGCGTAGCTGTGGCCGTGGTGTTCGGTGTATTTCTTGAGCGCCATGCCGCTTTGACGCCAGGCGTCGAGTTGCTCCAGGCATTGCTCAATGCGCTGGCGGTCTTGGGGTGTGGGTTTCATCTCGCGGTTCCTCGTTGTTGAAAACAGCGAGGGTGAGCGGATCAAGAAATCGGCGCAAGGGTGGTGGGGGCTGGACGTTTACCATCAACGGTGTTGTAGTGCGATGGTCATCAGTTCACCAGTACCCGCCTACGTACCCAAAGTACCCTGCCTCAAGCTCTTGGCCGGGCCGAACCCCTTTTCTACATTGAAGGCGACCTATCGCGCCAGTGCCGCGGGCGGCGATGGGTATTTGCAAAGGCGATGATG
>JBEGPS010000209.1:0-6050 GCA_041181325.1 Pseudomonadota bacterium | reverse complement strand
ACCCGATCACTTGGCTGGAGACCGAGCAGTACCAGAGCATTGTGCTGAAAAGCACCGCCGCCACGATTCCGATTTACGGCTTTTACGACGGCGGCGCGCCGACCGGCAACCTGTACTTTTGGCCGTACCAAACCACCGCCACCGAGTACCACATTCTTGTCGAGACGCAGTTGACCGAGTGGGCCACGCTGGCCACTGATGTGACGCTGACGCAGGGCTACCGCCGCGCCCTGATTTACTCGCTGGCCGAGGAACTGGCACCCGGCCTGCGCGACCCCTCGCCGCTGGTGATCAAAACCGCCATGAACGCACGCCGCGCCATCAGACAGGCTAACGCCGTGGTGCCGGTGCTGAAGTTTGCCGACAACGGCACCAGCCCCATTGCCCGGTTCTTGGCGGGTGCATGAAAGCGTCCATCCCTTTTGTCGGTGCGTCTTACCAGGTGCGCAGCCTGAACGTGGACGCGCAACGGGCGCTGAATTGCTACATCGAGATGGATCAGGCCAGCCCGCGCGCGCCTATTGCTTTGTACGGCACACCCGGCTTGCGCAAGGTGGCGACCGCCAGCGCCGGCTTGGGCTGCCGGGGCGCGATCACTGAAGGCGGCTATGCGTGGCTGGTGATTGGCAATTACGTGTACCGTATGGACACCAGCTATGCCCTGATCAGCCTGGGCACGATTGGCAGCAGCAGCGGCCCGGTTGGCTTGGTCAGCAACGGGCTGGAGTTGCTGATTGTGGACGGCGTGGCCGGCTGGATTGTGAATGTGGCCGCCGCCACTTTGACGCAGATTACGGACGTTGATTTCCCGAACGGCGTGCGCCGGGCAGCCTACCAAGACGGCTACTTTATTGTGACCGGCGACAGTACGGATCAGTTTTACATCTCAGCGCTGCTGAATGGTGGCGCGTGGAACGGGTTAGACACCGCCAGCGCTCAAGGCTCGCCCGACAACACCATTGGCGTCATTTCTGACCACCGCGAGCTGTGGCTGTTTGGCGATAGCAGCGCCGAGATTTGGCTGAACACCGGCAATGCCGACTTTCCGTTTGAGCGCACCGGCAATGCCTTTGTGGAAAAAGGCTGCGCCTCTGCCGCCACCATAAGCAAGGCCGACAACACCGTGTTTTGGTTGGGCGCGGATGACCGGGGCACAGGCATTGTGTGGCGCGCCAATGGCTACACCCCGATGCGCATCTCCACCCATGCGCTGGAGACCGCGCTGGCCGGCTACACGCTCAGCGATGCCTGGGCGCTGAGCTACCAGCAAGAGGGCCACAGCTTCTATGTGCTGAGCTTCCCGACTGACGGCAAAACGTGGGTGTATGACGCCGCCACTCAGTTGTGGCACGAGCGCGGCTACCGCGACACCACTACAGGCGAAATCGGCCAGTGGCGCGCCGCCGGGCACTGCATTCTGGGCGGCCTGCACATTGTGGGCGACTACCTTGATGGCCGCATTTATGTGCTGGACTTGGATTACTACCTGGACGACACCGACCCCATCATCCGGCTGCGCGCCAGCCAGACGCAGGCGCAGTTGCAAAACCGGCTGTTCTTTAATTCGCTGCAGGTGGATATAGAAACCGGCGTGGGGCTGGTGACCGGCCAGGGCAGCGACCCGCAACTGATGCTGCGCTACAGCAACGACGGCGGCCACACTTGGAGCAGCCTGAAGACCGCCACAGTGGGCAAGATTGGAGAGTACGGCGCACGTTGTCGCTTCAACCGCTTGGGCGCAGGGCGCGATAGGGTGTGGGAGATCAGCCTGTCTGACCCGGTGAAGTTTTGCGTGATAGGTGCCATTGTGGATGCGGAAGAAGGCGTATGACCACGCTGAACCTATTCCCGGCGCGGATTGCGTTTGTCAACCCAGACGGCACGCTGACCAACGAGGCGTACCGGGCGCTGACCGTGCTGTTTGCCCGGGTGGGTGGGCCGCTGGGCGACAACGGCACCGACACCTTTAACAACCAAGTGGTGATGGGCCAGGCGGCTGACAACCCAGCCATCACCGACACGCTGGAGCAGCCGGCCAGCCCCGAGCGGCTGATGGTGGATCTGCTGCAGCAGACCAACAACACAGACCTGCTGCTGCCCGACCTGATGCAGATTGGCGGCGTGATGCGGCCGACTGCCTCGGGTGGTGCGGTGGCAAGCACAGCGGCCACCAACGTGGCCCCATATGGCTACACCACTGCCGCCCAGGCTGATGCGATTGTGACCCTGCTGAACAACATCCGCACCTGCCTGATTGCCAACGGATTGATGACCTAGAGGACGACTATGCAAAGACTACCCAAGCGCCTGGTGGACGGCAGCCAACTGACCACCAGTGCCGCCACCTACTACACCGCCCCGAGCAACACGCTGACCACCATCTCGGCCTGCACGCTGACCAACACCACGGCAGGCGCGGTGACGGCCACCGTGTACTTGGTGCCGTCTGGCGGCTCGGCCACCACCAGCAACGTGATTTTGTCGGCGCGCACCTTGGCGGCGGGTGAGAGCTTTAACGTGGGCTCAGCCATTGGGCAGACGCTGGCAGCAGGCGGCACCTTGCAGGCGCTGGCCGGCAGTGCGACCAGCATTGCACTGGTGGCATCAGGGTATGAGACCAACCCATGAGGCTGAAATACGGCCCGGGCGTGTTTCCAGTAGCGCCAGCGGTGCCCATGCGGGCGAGGGTGGAGGCGCTGCAGGCGGCGATGGTGCAGTTGCCACCTGTGGATTGCCCGATCCGGCACCACTTTGCTGACGGACTGTACGCGCGTGAAATGTCGGTGCCGGCCGGCGCGGTGGTGGTGGGAGCCGTTCACAAAACAAGCCATTTGATTTTGGTGACCAAGGGCCGGTTGCAGATTGTGACGCCTGACGGCACCCGCGAGGTCAGCGCAGGCGATGTGATCCAGTGCGCGGCAGGCATGAAAAACGCCATGGTGGCCTTGGAAGACTCTAAATGGGTCAACCTGCTGTCAAACCCGGGCAATGAGACCGACACCGATTTGTTGGTAGAGGTGTTTACCGAATCAACGGCTGCCGAACTGCTGCGCGGCAAAGCCAACAAACAACTGATGGCGCAAGCCGATTTTAAGAAAGTTGAGGCCTGATATGGCGTTCCCATTAACTGCTGGGCAGGGGATGGCATTAGCCGGAGGCGCAAGCTTGTTTAGCGCGTTGTTGGGCTCTAATGCCGCCAGCAATGCCGCCAGCACGCAAGCCGCTGCGGCTGACCGTGCCGCCGCCTTGCAGAAGCAGATGTTTGACGAGCAGGTTAGGCTGCAAGCGCCGTTTCGCGCTGGTGGCTTGGCCGCGCAAAACCGGCTGCTTGAGTTGATGGGCCTGCGATATGCCGGTGGGCAGAGCGGGCAGGGCGGCGGGATGCCGACGGTGCGCTCGGATGCCGAGTTGCGCGCGGCGCTGCAAGGGCAGTACACCAGTTCTAGTCAGCAGGTGCGGCGTGGCGCAGGTGGCCCAGAGGGCGACGTCACAATGTACACCGTGCCAGGTAGCGTGGATGAGGCTGGTTTGGCGGCAGCCATCAGCGCAGCCCGACAGCGCGAGCAGGCCGCGGCTGACAGCTACCAAACCGGCAGCAGTTCCGGCGGCAGCCCCGACTTTGGCAAGTACGCGCGCGACTTTTCCATGGCCGATTTTCAGCAAGACCCGGGTTACGCTTGGCGCCTGCAGCAGGGCCAGCAGGCCATCGAGCGCTCGGCAGCAGCCCGGGGCGGCTTGGGCGGTGGCCGCATGGCCAAAGACCTGACCAACTACGCGCAGGGCGCTGCCAGCCAAGAGTACGGCAATGCCTACAACCGCTACCAGACCAACCGCGCCAATCAGTTGAACCCGCTGCAGTCATTGGCCGGTGTGGCGCAGACTGCCACCGGGCAGATGCAGAGCGCGGCGCAAAGCTACGGCAACAACGCCAGCAACAACGCCATGGCCGCCGGCAACGCCAATGCCTCCGGCTACATGGGCGCAGCCAACGCCATCAGCGGCGGGGTCGGCCAGGGTCTGAACTACTTTCAAAACCAAAACATGATGAACCGATTGTTCCCGCAAGCCGGCTCGGGCTACGTGCCGCCGATTCAGGATAACGGTTATAGCCTTGGCACCGGCAGTGCCTACAACACCCAACGGGCGGGGATGTAATCATGGTTGACACCTCTATTGCCATGGGCTACCGGCCCGTCCAGATCGAAAACCCCATGAATCAACTGGCGCAGATGCTGCAAATTCAGCAGGCGCAAAAGCAGGGCCAATTGGCTGACCTGAACATGCAGACGGCGCAGCGCGGGTTTGAGGAGCAGAACAAGCTGCGTGATTACTTTGCCAACAACGACCCCAAAGGCCCAGGCTTTGCGCGCGGCCTGTACGGCATCAGCCCTGACAAGGGCATGGCTTACGACAAGGCGCTGTTTGACCGGCAAAAAGACCAAGCCGAAATTGACGCCAAGAAAGCCACCACCGACAAAACGCTGACCGAGGTGCTGGACAAGAACTTGGCCATGTTCCGCTCGGCCGTGCCCAGCATCACCACGCCCGAGGCGGCTGGGCAGTATTCGGCGGCGATGTTCGACCACCCGGTGCTGGGCAAGTTTGCCGCCATGTTTGGCACCAAGGAAGAGGCCATCAAGCGCAACATGGGAGCATTTGCCAAAGACCCCAGGGGCTGGCAGGTGGCAAGCGCTGGCGTGTCGGCTGACAAGCTGCTGGAGTCGCTCAAGGGAACTCGGCAAAACGTCAACCTGGGTGGCAACTCACAAGGCGAGACGATCAACTACTACGGCGAGGTTGTGCCAGGGCAAACCACCATGACGCCAATCACGCAAAGCCAGGACAACGCCGCCACGGTGGCCAATGCGGCGCGCACAGCCGAGATGACGGACGCCCGCACTCGCTCAGAAGGTGCGCTGAATCGTGGCGTCACTGTGGCCGGCCAAAAAATGACCGACGAACGCGCACGAGATCTGAACCAGATCACGGCCGACAACAAACCTTTGACCGAGGGGCAGGCAAAGTCCGCGCTGTTTGGCTCGCGCATGATGATGGCCAACACCATTTTTGACACGCTGGAGAAGGCCGGCACCACCACATCAACGCCCGGCATGAACAGCGGCTACGGGGTTGGCAGCGTGGTCAACGCCATGTCAAGCGCTGACCAGCAGCAACTGATGCAGGCCAAGCGCGATTTTCTGAACGCCGTGCTGCGCCGGGAGTCGGGCGCGGTTATTGGCGAGTCGGAGTTTGCCAACGGTGAGCGCCAGTACTTCCCGCAGGTTGGCGACACCAAGCAAGTGATTGGCCAAAAGAAAGCCAACCGCGAGGCGGCAATGCGCGGCGTGTTGGTGGATGTGCCCGAGCGGCGCCGGGCTGAGATTGTGAGAGAGATCACCGGCGCGGCACCAGGCTCACCAGGCGCTCCGAGCGCGGCCAATCTGCTGCCAACACTGCCCCCGGCCAACAGCAGCAACCGAGGTAAACGCGCCAGGGACACCGAAACCGGCAAGGTCTACAAATCCAACGGTACAGCCTGGGTGGAGGAATAAACATGCCGTTTGAACTTTTGGATGAGGCACCCGCTGGCCGTTTTGAGACGCTGGAGGGCAAGGCCAACAACCCCGACTACCAAGCCGGCCGACGCGCCGAAGGGTGGCAGCGCGGCCTAGCGTCTGTCGCCAACGGCCCATTGCTGGGCTTTGCCGATGAGATTGGCGGGGCCATTGGTGGCGCTTACGACACGCTGATGCAGCCTGACCAAACCTTGTCTGGGTTGGTGACAGGCCGGCAGCCCAAAACCTTTGCTGAAAACTACCAAGCCAACCGTGACGCCCTGCGCGGCATGCAGGATTTGGAGCGCGAGCGCAACCCCTGGACAACCGGCCTGACGCAAACTGCCGCCAGCCTGCCGCTGGTCTTGCTCAAATTTGGTGGGGGCGGTGCCAACGCCGTGCGCCAGGCCGCCACGCCCATCATGGGCACCATGGAGAAGCTGCTGCGCACCGCTGGCATTGGCGGGGGCTATGGCGCGGCTGGTGGGCTTGGCA
>JBEGPS010000208.1:0-12690 GCA_041181325.1 Pseudomonadota bacterium | reverse complement strand
AGCTTTTTGGCAAAGTCTTCTACCGTGCGCTCTTGGAACTGGCTGATGCGAATCCAGCCGTAACCAGGTGTCACGATCTTGCCGCGCACCGATTGCTGCTTGATCTCTTCGCGGATGATGGTTACCGGGAAGGTACGGTTCTCGTCTTTGCGGTAAATGGTGAGCAACACTTTGGTGGCGGGCTCGCCACGCATGCGTTTCACTGCGTCGTTGAGCGACAGGCCTTTGACGGCAGTGTCGTCAATTTTGGTGATCAGGTCGTTGGGCTTGAGGCCTGCGCGAAACGCGGGGGAGCCTTCAATGGGTGACACCACTTTGACCAATCCGTCTTCCTGGGTGATTTCAATGCCTACCCCCACAAAGCGGCCGGAGGTGCCTTCTTTAAATTCCTTGAACGACTTTTTGTCAAAGTACTGTGAATGGGGGTCCAAGCTGGACACCATGCCGGAGATGGCGTCGGTAATCAGCTTTTTCTCGTCCACGGGCTCAACGTAATCGCTTTTGACCATGCCAAACACCGCGGCCAGCTGCTGCAGCTCTTCCAGTGGCAGCGGTGCCAGCGTGTTGCGAGCAACTGTTTGTAGCGATACGGTAGTTAGCGCTCCAGCAACAACGCCCAGCGCAATCCAACCCGTGATTTTCAATTTGTGACCCATAGTTTTTCCTGTGCCGCTTCAATATACACCTTGGAGGCGCTTGCCCAAGGCCGGTTCCCCAGTAGGCGTGTATTGGTGCGGGAATTTACTTAGGCTTTACCTTGCGAGGCCACTGCCGCTGCGGCTTTTGCAGCTGCTTCGGCGTCACCCAGGTAGTAGTGGCGCATGGGTTTCAGGTCGGCATCTAGCTCGTACACCAGTGGAATACCGTTGGGAATATTCACGCCGACGATGTCGTCATCGCCGATGTTGTCCAGGTACTTGACCAATGCGCGGATGGAGTTGCCGTGGGCCGCCACCACAATGCGTTTGCCGGCCTTGATGGCGGGGGCCATGGCCTCGTTCCAGAACGGCATGACGCGGGTTACGGTGTCTTTCAGGCATTCGGTCAGCGGCACTTGCTCGGCTTGCAGCTTGGCGTAGCGCAGATCGCCGCGTTCGCTGCGGGGGTCGGTGGCTTCCAGTGCGGGCGGTGGTGTGTCGTAGCTGCGGCGCCAAATGAGGACCTGCGCATCGCCATACTGCTTGGCCATGTCGCCTTTGTTCAGCCCTTGCAGTGCGCCATAGTGGCGCTCGTTTAGGCGCCAGCTGTGCACCACGGGCAGCCAGGTGCGGTCCATTTCGTCCAGGCAATGCCACAGGGTGCGGGTAGCGCGTTTCAGTACGCTGGTGTAAGCCACGTCGAATTCATAGCCCTCGGCCTTGAGCAGGCGGCCTGCATTTTTGGCCTGGTCGACACCCGTGGGGGTGAGGTCTACATCGGTCCAACCGGTGAAGCGGTTTTCGAGGTTCCAAGTGGATTCGCCGTGGCGAACGAGAACGAGTTTGTACATGGTTGTGGGCAAATTCAGGCTAAGGGCCGCTCTTGAGAACGGGAATCAGGAGCTCATTCTAAAATAGCGGGCTAGACCGTCATGGCGCCGCCATGTAACCCACAAGGAACTCTGTGAAATTTATCGTTGATAACTGGATGTTGATCTCTATTGCCATTGCCTCTGGCGCGCTGCTGCTGTGGCCCGTGGTGCAAGGCGCCACCACCTCAGGCCTGACCCCGGCCGGCGTAGTGCAACTGATCAACCGCGACAAAGCGGTGGTGATTGATGTGTGTGAACCCGGTGAATATGCCGCTGGCCACATTGTGGGTTCCAAAAACATTCCGCTGGGCCAGCTGGAGTCCAAGCTGGCAACTACCGTCAAAAACAAGGCCTTGCCTGTGGTGCTGGTGTGCCAGTCCGGCAAGCGCAGTGGCAGTGCCGCGGCGATTGCCAAAAAACTGGGTTATGAGCAGGCTCAGTCTATGGCTGGTGGACTTGCGGCCTGGAAAACGGCCAGTTTGCCCGTCGAAAAAGGTTAAAGCGAAAGGCCAAATTTATGCAAACCGTCAAGATGTATACCACCGCCGTCTGCCCCTACTGCGTGCAGGCCAAGCGTATTCTCAAGTCCAAAGGCGTTGAGACCATCGAAGAAGTGCGTGTGGACGCCAACCCCGATGAGCGCATGAAGATGATGGAACTCACCGGCAGACGCACCGTGCCACAAATTTTCATTGGCTCCACGCATGTGGGTGGTTGCGATGATTTGATGGCTTTGGACGCCAAAGGCGGTTTGGTGCCCATGCTTAGCGGCGCCTGAGATAATCCGCGCCGATAACTATTTGTCAGCCCGCCCGGCAGTCGCTAGGTGGGCTTTGTTTTACTTTGAAAGAGTGTTGCCATGGCTGACCAAGAACCCGTATTCCAAATTCAACGCGTATACCTCAAAGAGGCTTCGCTAGAGCAACCCAATTCCCCCGCGATTTTGCTGGAGCAAGAACAGCCATCCGTCGACATCCAGCTGGGCGTGGAGGCCACCCCTGTGGCCGACGGTGTGTACGAAGTGTGTGTCACCGCCACCGTGCAAACCAAAATCAAAGACAAAACCGTGTTTCTGGTGGAAGCCAAGCAAGCCGGTATTTTTGAGATTCGCAATTTGGCGCAAGAGCAATTGGGTCAGATCATGGGCATTGCTTGCCCGCAAATCGTTTACCCCTACTTGCGTGGCAACGTGGCCGACCTGATTCAACGCGGTGGATTCCCACCCGTGCACCTATCAGAAATCAACTTCCAAGCCATGTACGAACAACAGCAAGCTGACGCTGCGGGCGCTCCAGCCGGCACATTGACACAATAAATTCGAATCAAAAGTGTCGCTAACCCTCGTGGATAGTGCGTAAGTAGCTATGAAAATAATAGTGCTTGGGGCTGGTGCCTGGGGCACAGCGCTGGCGGTGAACGCTGCGCTGAACCCTTTGGACCACTCCGTGACCCTGTGGGCGCGCGACGCGACGCAGGCTGAGCAACTCGCAATCACACGCGAAAACGCGCGCTACCTCACAGGCCTGTCTCTGCCTGCGCAACTGAGCATCAGCGGTCAGCCTTTGGCCGACATGCACGGCGCGTTGCAAGCAGCAGACTTGGTTGTCATTGGCTCGCCCATGGCGGGGCTGCGTGGCTTGTTGTACGCCCTACGGAATTGCGCGGCACCCGTGGCATGGCTGTGCAAAGGCTTCGAGGCAGGGCAGGGCGGTGCACAAGGATTAATGGGGCACGAGGTGCAGCAGCAGGTAGCGCCTCAACTGCGCGCTGGGGTGCTCAGTGGCCCCAGTTTTGCGCAAGAAGTTGCCCAGGGTATGCCAACGGCACTGGTAGCTGCAAGCAGCCACGCCAGCGTGCGTGACGCGCTGGTGCAGGCCTTTCACGGATCGACCTTGCGGGTGTATGCCAACGACGATGTGGTGGGTGTGGAAGTGGGTGGCGCGGTAAAAAACGTGCTGGCTATTGCGACCGGCTTATGCGACGGCCTGCAATTGGGACTGAATGCCCGCGCGGCATTGATTACTCGTGGCTTGGCAGAAATGACACGTCTAGGCATAGCCCTGGGCGCACGCGCAGACACCTTCATGGGTCTGAGCGGCTTAGGTGATCTGGTGCTGACCTCCACCGGCGATTTGTCGCGCAACCGGCGCGTGGGTCTGGCGCTTGCCCAAGGTAAAACACTAGCGCAGGCGGTGCAAGAACTAGGGCATGTAGCCGAAGGCGTGTACTGTGCCCGTACGGTGGTGCAACGCGCACGCAGCCTAAGCATTGACATGCCCATTGCCCGCAGCGTGGTGGAGTTACTCGACGGCCGCATGCAGCCCGCGCAAGCGGTTGCCGCGCTGATGGGGCGTGGCCCCACTGTTGAGGCAGCCGCGTAAAGCGCTTAGCCTTGCTTCACCCGCGCCGCAATGTGCGCAATGGCTTCTTCGACCTGGTCCACCAAAATCAGGCACAGATCGCCGTCTTGTAGTTTGTCCATGGCGGTGTCGATTGCCAGAAACTCGCCAAAAATTTCGGTCGAACTGGTAGTTCGGCTGGCGTTGGCAAGGCCTTCGCGCAGCAGAGCGATCACTTCGCCGTCTTTGCGGCCACGCTGGCATTGGTCTTCAAACAGCACCACATCGTCAAACGCCGCACCCAAAATTTGGGTTTGTTCACGAATATCTTGGTCGCGGCGGTCGCCTGCACCGCTGATGACAACCGAGCGGCGTTTGGCTGGCAAGGCTTCTACGGCTTGCACCAGTGCAAGCATCGCGTCCGGGTTGTGGCCGTAGTCGGCAATGACTGTCGCACCACGGAACTTGAACATGTTAAAGCGGCCGGCAGCGTTGTCGTTGTCGTTCGAGAAAGACGTGAGCCCGCTCTCCACAATGCGCCAGTCAATACCCAACGCCCACACTGCAGCCACCGATGCCATGACGTTGTCGACCTGAAAGCCGATGGCCCCACCCATGGTGACCGGGATGTTGGCCAGGGGAATGCTGTGCGTGAAGTCGCCTTTGGCGGCAACAACGCAGCCGTTTTCGACATACACCACTGCTTGCCCTTGGGCGCGATGGGTCGCCATGACCGGGTGAAACTTGTCCGCGGTGAAAAACGTGACGGCGCCTTTGCACTTGCTGGCCATGGAGGCCACATTGGGGTCGGCCGCATTGAGCACCGCCGTGCCTTTGGGCGATACGTTTTGCACGATCACGCGCTTGAGCACAGCAAGGTCGTCCACGGTGGTGATGTAGTTCAGGCCCAAGTGGTCGCCACTGCCCACATTAGTGACCACTGCCACGTCGCAGCGGTCAAAGGCCAGGCCTTCGCGTAGTACGCCGCCACGCGCGGTTTCCAGCACTGCTGCGTCAACGTCGGGGTGCAGCAACACGCTACGTGCGCTCTTGGGGCCGCTGCAGTCGCCAGTGTCAATCACTTGGCCGCCCACATACACGCCGTCGGTATTGGTCATGCCCACGCACATGCCATTGCGGCTAAGCAGGTGCGAGATCAGTCGAACCGTAGTTGTTTTGCCATTGGTACCAGTGACCGCCACGATGGGTATGCGGCCGTTTTGGCCCGGCTTGAACATCGTTGAAATAATGGCTGCGCCCACGTCGCGACCCTTCCCGAACGAAGGTGCCAAATGCATGCGCAAGCCAGGAGCAGCATTCACTTCCACCATGCCGCCACCTTGTTCTTCCAGGGGACGCAAGATGCTGTCGCACACCACGTCCACACCGCAAATATCCAGGCCCACCATGTGGGCCGCTGCTACGGCGCGTGCTGCAACGTCGGGGTGTACGTCGTCGGTTACGTCAGTGGCCGAGCCACCGGTAGACAGGTTTGCGTTGTTGCGCAAATTGACACGCTGGCCCTTGGCGGGAATCGACTCTGCGTCAAAGCCCTGTGTGGACAAACAAGCACGCGCGATGTCATCAAAACGGATTTTGGTCAGCGATGTGGAATGCCCACTGCCACGGCGTGGGTCGCTGTTGACCTGGTCCACCAGTTGCGTAATGGTGTGTACGCCGTCACCCACCACTTTGGGTGGGTCGCGACGCGCAGCCGCCACCAGTTTGTCACCCACTACCAATAGGCGGAAGTCGTTGCCCGGCAAATAGCGCTCTACCAAAATGTCATCGCGAAACTCACGTGCGATGGCATAGGCTTTGAGTAAATCGGCCTGCGTGGTGATGTTGACGGTGATACCTTTCCCTTGGTTGCCGTCGTTGGGCTTGACCACTACGGGCAGGCCAATCTCGCAGGCGGCTTTCCACGCGTCGTCTGCATCGGTCACCGGGCGGCCACCCGGTACGGGCACGCCAGCTGCTGCGAGCAGTCGTTTGGTGAGCTGTTTGTCCTGGGCAATGGCCTCTGAAATGGCGCTGGTAATGTCCATCTCGGCGGCCTGAATACGGCGTTGTTTACTGCCCCAGCCAAAGCGCACCATGCTGCCTTCGGTCATGCGGCTAAACGGAATACCCCGCGCTACGGCCGCGTCGACGATGGAGCCGGTACTGGGGCCTAGGCGGACGTCTTCGTCCAAATCTTTGAGCTTTGTTAGCGCGTCGGCCAAATCAAAGGGCGTGTTGTCCAGCGCCGATTGGCACAACTGCTGGGCAATGTCCATCGCCAAAAAGCCTACGTCTTCTTCGCTGTATTCCACAACTACCTGAGAGACATGGGTTTCCATGGTGGGTGTGCTGCGGCTGAAAGTCACCGGGCAGCCTGCCTGTGCTTGCAAGCCCAACGCGGCTAGTTCCAAAACCTGCGCCATAGAAATTTTGTCGTCGTTGCCCACGGGCTGAAACGGACTAATTTCCGGGAAGCGAGCACGAATGCGCGACTCAAACCCCTCTATTTGACGAACATTGGCTTCTTGCGGTGTGCAGGCCACGACCGATTGAATGGCGGTGTGGTGGCTCCATAGATTGGGGCCGCGCAGGGCCCGGATACGGGTAACTTCCATGGTGTGCTCAGTAAGGGGTTTTCTTGTGACTGGACTCAAAAGTGCGTAGCCCGGCAGCGATCAATTCAACGGGAATATTCAGCGCCCAGGCAGCAGCCACGGCCGCCATCACCATCTCGGGTTTAGAGGCTTTTGCCGGTTTCAGGCTAGACAGCGGCAGCAGCGCCACATCCTCATGGCCCTGTGCCATGACGATGGTCTCGTCGCGCAAGAATACGGCCCGCTCGCCTATGTCGCGGTGGGCAGCAATGGCTGCATGGGCTGCGTTCAGGCCATAAAAAATAACTTTGCCATCGCACAAAGCTGCCATTTCTACGGCCTGCGCGTCGTCAGCGTTCAGTACCGCGGTGCCGCTGGGCAGCACCACGTCTACCTGGGTGCGGGCTACTTTGTAGGTCTGCTCGGCATCTAATACATCAAAGTCGTTCAGCTGGTCTTGCCAGGTGACATCGGTCACCACGCCAACGTCGCATTTGTCATACGCCAAGCCCTCGCCCAAGATGGTTTTACTTGGGTTTTCGAACACCGCTGCTTGCACAGAGCGGTTAATCAACAGGCGCTGGCCAGCTTCCCAGTGGGTGCAGTCGGTAGCCACAATTTGGCGACCATCAAGGTACAGGCCTTCGCTGCAGGCCAGGCCCACATGCTTGCCACTAATGTGCACTAGCCACGCCACCAGCCGCGCAATGCGCCCGGTATTTTGAGTGCCAGTGATGCCTACTACCGGAATGCGCCCGTCTTTGTCGGTGTGAAACAGATGTTCGATGATGGCTTTGCCCACCGGGCGGCCTTCGCCCTCGGCGGGTTTGATGTGGGCCAGCAAACCGGGGCTGGCGTTCACCTCAATGACCGCGCCACGTTGGCTAGACAGTGGCTTGGTAATATCTTCCACCACCATGTCGATACCGGCAATGTCTAGTCCCACCACACGCGCTGCCAGTGCGGCTGCGGCGGTTATGGTGGGGTGCACTTTGTCAGTCACATCAAACGCCACATTGCCGTTGCGCTGAATCAGCACTTTTTGGTCTTTGGCGGGAACGCTTTGCGGAGTGAGTCCAACACGCTCAAGCTCGAGCACCACCTCTTCCTCCTTGCTGGGGATGATGACGTTGAGCGGCGCGTCTTCGGTGGTGCCACGGCGTGGGTCGGTGTTAATTTGGCTGTCCGCCAATTGGTCGATGGTAGACACACCATCGCCCACCACCCACAGCACATCACCCCCGGCCACCGCTACTACGCGCTTACCTACCACCAGCAGGCGGTGTTCGTTGCCGGGAATGTATTTCTCGACGATTACAGCGCTGCCATCGCCCTTCTGGTAGGCCAGGTGGTAGGCGGCTTCGATGTCTTTTTGGGCATATAGATCGAGTGACACCCCCCGGCCGTGGTTGCCATCCACCGGCTTGACGGCCACCGGCACGCCAATGTCTCGGGCTGCTTCCCATGCGGCTTCTGCGCTGCGCACCAACTGGCCTTCGGGCACGGGCACGCCGCAGGCTTTGAGCAGCGACTTGGTCAGATCTTTGTCGCTGGCTATTTCTTCGGCTATTGCCGATGTTTGGTCAGTTTCTGCCGTCCAAATGCGGCGTTGGGCTGCGCCATAGCCCAACTGCACCAGGTTGCCCTCGGTCAGGCGAATATGGGGAATGCGGCGGTCGGTGGCGGCATCTACGATGTGGTTGGTGCTGGGCCCAAGGCACAGCGAGTCCACTTGCTCCCGCAACACTGCCACCACGGCGTTCACGTCGTATGGTGTGTCATTGGCTACTGCCACCACCAAGTCACGGGCCGCATGCAGCGCAGCGCGGCCCACGTCAACTTGCCGGGTGCGAAAGGCAATTTTGTAAACACCGCGTTTGGACGTTTGCCGGGCCTTGCCGAAACCGGTTTGCATGCCCGCCAGGTTTTGCAATTCCAGGGTGACGTGCTCCACAATGTGGGCGGCCCAAGTACCCTCGACAACGCGCTGGAGAAAGCCGCCACGCACGCCGGGGCTGCAATGGTGCTCTACCAAGCTGGGCAAAAAACCCACTAGTCGGTCGTAAAAGCCGGGGATGGTATTGGAGGGAAAGTCTTCCAGCTCACCGATATCAACCCACGCTTCGATGACGGGGCGGTAAGTCCAGATGTTGGGGCCCCGAAGATGGGTAACCCGAAGAATGTCGATTTTTTTCTGGTGCGTCATGTCTAATTGGGAGTTGGGCAGTCGTCCGACGTGGGGCTGCCCGCGTTGTGTATTCTCTCTTACCAGCATTAAAACCTAACTATCGCTTTCGATGACCATTGAAGTTCCCGTTGTAAACATGCTTCCAGCCGATTTGGCCGCCCCTTGGGGCCGTGAAGTGCAAAAGCAGCTCCGCTCCGAAGAAAACGTTTTGGCCACGCTAGAGGTTGACCTTAACCACACGTTGCAGTTCGTTGGCGGGTTGGTGGTAGTGACCAATCTGCGCCTACTTAGCCGGGTTGGCAACCAATCTAGCTGGCAGCATTGGGACTACCGGGCTGATTTGGCACTGCGCCACCATGACCACGCGGGTGTGGGCCATCTGGATCTGTTGGATGCCACTGGACTGTTGGCTACCTGGCGTTTTACATTGGGGCAAAACCTGCAAGCGATTCGGGTAGTGGATCAGTTTCAGGCCCATTTGGATAGCGCAGTGTCGGGTCGCCCGTTGGTGCAGGCGCTTAAAAATATTTGCCCTAGCTGCAAAGCGCCGTTAGAGCCGGATCAAGAAGAGTGCCCCATCTGCACCAAGGTAGTCCACACACCGCCATCCACCTGGACGTTGTTTCGGCTGTGGCGCTTTGCCAAGCCGTACCAAGGGCAATTGGCCGCGGGGTTTTTTCTCACCTTGCTGGGCACAGCGGCCAATTTGGTGCCGCCGTACTTGACCATGCCCTTGATGGACAACGTACTGATCCCCTTTCAAAACGGGCAAAAAATTGACCCTGATTTGGTTGCTCTGTACATGGGTGGGCTGTTTGGCTCCGCGTTACTGGCTTGGGTGCTGAGCTGGGCCAAAACCTACATCCTGGCGCTGGTGTCTGAGCGCATTGGCGCAGACCTGCGCACCGCCACCTATGAGCACTTGCTCAAACTATCGTTGGAATATTTTGGCGGCAAGCGCACGGGTGACTTGATGTCGCGCATTGGTAGTGAGAGCGACCGCATTTGCGTGTTCTTGTCCCTGCACCTGCTGGACTTTGCCACCGACGTGATCATGCTCACCATGACGGCCATTATTTTGGCGTCGATCAATCCGTGGCTGGCGGTGGTGACGTTGGTGCCGCTGCCGTTTATTGCGTGGATGATTCACTTTGTGCGCCATCGCCTGGCCACCGGTTTTGAAAAGATTGATCGCGTGTGGGGTGAGGTGACCAACGTGCTGGCCGACACCATACCCGGCATCCGGGTGGTGAAAGCATTTGCGCAAGAGAAGCGCGAAGCCACACGTTTTCGTGAGGCCAACAAACACAACCTGATGGTGAACGACCGCATCAACAAAATCTGGTCGCTGTTTTCACCCAGCGTGTCATTTTTAACCGAGCTCGGCTTGCTGGTGGTCTGGGCGTTTGGTATCTGGCAGGTGTCCAAGGGCGAGATTACGGTGGGTGTGCTGACCGCATTTATTGCCTACATCAGCCGCTTTTATGGCCGCCTGGATTCCATGAGCCGCATTGTGTCGGTCACCCAAAAATCGGCCTCGGCGGCCAAGCGCATTTTTGATATTTTGGACCACGTGTCCAGCGTGCCCGAGCCCGCCAACCCGGTGCCCATGGGCAACGTGCAGGGTCGCATTGAAGTGCGCGATGTGGGTTTCCGGTATGGCAATCGCCAGGTCAACAGCGGCATTAATCTGAACATTGCTCCTGGAGAAATGATCGGTTTGGTCGGCCACAGTGGCTCAGGCAAGAGCACTTTGGTGAACCTGATTTGCCGCTTTTACGATGTGTCTGAAGGTGCGATTTTGGTGGACGGGGTGGACATTCGCTCGTATGCCATTTCAGACTTCCGCCAGAACATCGGACTGGTGCTGCAAGAGCCGTTTTTGTTCTTCGGCACCATTGCCGAGAACATTGCTTACGGCAAGCCCCACGCCACGCGTACCGAGATCATTGCCGCCGCCCGGGCTGCCCACGCGCATGAATTTATTTTGCGCTTGCCACAGGGCTATGACTCCATGGTGGGTGAACGCGGCCAAGGCTTGTCCGGCGGTGAGCGCCAGCGTATTTCGATTGCCCGCGCCTTGCTGATTGACCCGCGCATTTTGATTCTTGACGAGGCCACGTCGTCCGTCGATTCCGAGACCGAAAAAGAGATTCAAAAAGCGCTAGAAAACCTGGTGCAAGGCCGCACCACCATCGCCATTGCACACCGCTTGTCTACCCTGCACCGTGCCGACCGGCTGGTGGTGCTAGACCGCGGCAAGGTGGTGGAAGAGGGCACGCACGACGCGCTCATGGCCCAAGAGGGCGCCTACTACAACCTGTACCAGGCACAAGCCCGCAATCAATTGATGGAGGACGTGGCATGAGCGCGCTTAACACCGTAACCGCAACGCAATTTACATTGCAACGCAACGCCTTTGGCGCGCTATTGCTCACCGATGCCCAAGGCCAGGTATTTGAAGGCGTGGTGCCCGTGCGCGCATTTCCCATTCAGTCACCAGAAGACGGTATTTCGTTGGTCAGTACCGACGGACATGAAGTAGCGTGGATCGACCTGCTGGCCGATGTGCCCGAGCCAGCGCAAACGCTGGTGCGCGACGCTTTGGTTACGCGGGAATTTATGCCCGTTATCCAACGCATTGTGTCGGTTACGAGTTTCTCAACGCCCTGCACTTGGACCGTGAATACCGACCGGGGCGACACCGAATTTGTGCTGCGCGGCGATGAGGATATACGTCGCATTGGCAAAGACAACGCGCTGCTGATTGCCGATGTGCACGGCATTCAGTACCTGGTGCGCGACCAGTTTGCGTTGGATACGGCTAGCAAGAAAATTCTGGACCGGTTTATGTGACGTTGCCTCTGGAGTGGCATTTCATTGCCACTTACCTACGATATTGCATCATGCTTGACACTCCAAGAGTGTTGCACCGAGCCATGGTTGCTCCGTTTTTTGCCACGCGTCGCACCAATCTAGAAAAAGCTCTGGGCGCATGGGTCTTGCAATACCGTAGCCCTGCACCCGATAGCAGCCCAGTTTGAACAACGCTGCGCCATGCTCCTTAGTTTCCACACCTTCAGCTACAACTTGGCGGCCAAACACGCCAGCCATTTCAATGATGCTGCGGACAATGCCTAAATCATCTGTGTCGTGCAGCATGTCACGCACAAAGCTTTGGTCTATTTTGAGTGTGTGCACGGGAAGTTTGCGCAAATACGTGAGTGAGGCGTAGCCCGTGCCGAAATCGTCTAGTGCAAACCGTACACCCAAATTCGTGCAGAACTGCATAACCTCGATAGCCTTTTGAATGTCGCCAATAGCCGCGGTCTCAAGCACTTCTAGTTCCAGACTCGCCGCATCAATGTCTGAGAAATTGGAGAGCATTCGATCTAGGCGTGTGGAGAAGTTGGGTTGCAAAAGGTGATTGGCGCTGATATTTACGCTTACTCCTATATTCATCCCCAGCGCTTTCCATTCACGCAACTGGTGCAAAGATGTATTTATCACCCATTCACCGAACCTTGCTTCTAAATGGCTGCCATTGAGATAGGGCAAAAATTCATTGGGAGTCAGTAGGCCGAAGTCCGGTCTTTGCCAGCGGACTAATGCCTCGGCACCGATCACCTTACCGCTCTTAAGATCTACTTTAGGTTGATAAAAAAGTATGAATTCTTGATTCTGAAGTGCATTACCTATGGCGGCCAAGAAATCGCTTTGAATCTGCGCAACACGGTCGATTTCAGGATCGAATAGCTGGTAGCGATTTTTGCCGTCCTGTTTTGCCTTATACATGGCCATATCTGCATGTCGCAACAACAGGTCTGGATCGGCGTTGTCCGATGGGTAAAGGCTGACACCGATGCTCGCCGAGATGACAATTTCCTTTCCATTGGTATTTATTGGGAGTCGTACTGCATTCAATACGCGGTCAAGGATTTGTGCGCACTCTTCGGTAGTTCCAAGGTCCGACAGCAGCAACACAAACTCATCTCCGCCCAGTCTGGCCAAAGTATCGCCAGCGCGCATGACAGCGCTCAAGTGCTGTGCAATACC
>JBEGPS010000207.1:0-2719 GCA_041181325.1 Pseudomonadota bacterium | reverse complement strand
AACCCGCCCAAGAGCTTGTCCGAATTGCTGGTGTTTGCCAAAGCAAACCCGGGCCGCGTGACCTACCCTCGTCCCCCCAACTTTCATGGCACCACCTTCGTCAAGCAGGTGCTGCTGGATGTGAACGCCAACCGCGATGCGCTGTACAAGCCCGTCACCCCCGACGCATTTGCCAAAGCCACTGCGCCGCTTTGGTCCACGTTGGACCAGTTGCACCCCCACTTGTGGCGCGCGGGCAAGCAGTTCCCCAACACCGCAGAGGCTATTCGCCAGATGATGGCCGATGGCGAGCTGCAACTGGCCCTCACCTTCAACCCCAACGATGCAGCCAACGAAATAGCTGCCAAGCGCCTGCCAGTAAGCGTAACCAGCTATCAATTCAGTAGCGGTACGATTGGTAACACGCACTTTGTGGCTATCCCCGTGAACGCGTCGGCCAAAGAAGGGGCGCAGGTGTTTGCCAACTTTTTACTCAGTGCCGAGGCGCAAGCCCGCAAAACCGATATTGCTGTGTGGGGTGACCCCACCGTGCTGGCACTGGACAAACTCAAAACCGAGGAGCGTGCCCGCTTTGCCGCCAAGCCCCTGCCCGGCCAAGTATTGAAAAGCGCACCGGCCATCCCCGAACCACATGGCAGCTGGGTGGACGTGCTAGAGAAAGAGTGGATCAAGCGCTACGGCGTTTGACCCGTCCTGACAGCCCATTTTTATTGCAGCTTTGCAGAACCCTATGACCCACTTACTCCCCCGCGTTGAAATTGAATCTTCCCCCAACCCCACCGCCGCAGTGATTTGGCTGCACGGTCTGGGTGCTGACGGCAATGACTTTGCGGGCCTGGTGCCTGAACTGGACCTGAGCGGCTGCCAAGCTATTCGGTTTGTATTTCCCCACGCGCCCGCTATGCCCGTGACCATCAACGGCGGCTATGTGATGCCTGCCTGGTATGACATCTTGGGGGCCAACCTGGTGACCCAGCAAGATGCAGTTGGCATTCAAAACTCCGAGCGCGCCATTGCCGCGCTGATTGACAACGAAGTGGCCCGGGGCATTCCTTATGAACGCATTGTGCTGGCTGGGTTTAGCCAAGGCTGTGCCATGGCGCTGCACACGGGTTTGCGTTTACCCCACAAGCTGGCAGGCATCATGGCCTTGTCGGGCTACCTACCACTGGCAGACAGTTTTACCACCGAGCGCCACGCCGCCAATGCCAACACACCCGTCTTCATGGCACACGGCACGCAAGACCCGGTGGTGGTAATTCAGCGTGGTGAAGAGTCACGCGACGCATTGACCAAGTTAGGCCACCGCGTGCAGTGGCATACCTACCCCATGCCCCACAGCGTGCACCCGCTTGAAATTACCGACATTAGCGCTTTCTTGAAACAAGTTTTACCCGAAGTTATTGCTACGTGAGCGGCGCGTCGATTCGCCCCCTGGTCCTAGGCATTGACTTTGGCACCTCTAACTCTGCTTGCGCGCTGATCAATGCCAACGGTGCGCTGCAAGTAATTCCGCTGGACGGTGCCAAGGCCGAGATACCCACCGCCTTGTTTTTTGCGTTCGAGACCCAGACCGTGCTCTACGGTGCGGCGGCCATGCAAGCCTACCTGAATGGCACTGAGGGCCGCTTACTTCGCTCGCTTAAAAGTCTGCTGGGCAGCCGGTTGATGGACGAATACACGGCTGTGGGCGACAAGAGCATTCGGTTTTTTGACATCGTGGTGCTTTTCTTCAAAGAGCTCAAGCGCCGCTGCGAGGCGCATGTGGGCCAAAGCCTGAGCCACGCCGTGCTGGGCCGACCGGTGCATTTTGTCGACGACGATGCAGAACGCGATGCACTTGCCCAAGCCACCTTGGGCCAAGCGGCGCTTGAGGCAGGCTTTACCCACATCGCCTACCAGTTAGAGCCGATCGCCGCCGCGCTGGACTACGAGCAACGCATCAGCGCCGAGACCACGGCCCTAGTGGTCGACATTGGCGGCGGCACGTCCGACTTCACCGTGATACGCCTCAACCCGGCGCGGATTGCGCAAAGCGACCGCAGCGCGGACATCTTGGCCACCACCGGTGTGCACATTGGTGGCACCGACTTTGACCGCCTGCTAGACCTGGCCACCGTGATGCCCTTGCTAGGTTACAAGCATGTGGGTACGGGCGGGCGCATTGTGCCCAACAGCGTGTTTTTTGACCTGAGCACCTGGCACCTGATTCACCAGGCCTACACGCGCAAGTCACTGCACTTTGCCAAAGAGCTGTGGACCGACTTTACCGACCAGGCCCTGCACCGCCGCCTGATGGACGCGCTGGAAGAACAACACGGCCACCGCATGCTTAGCCGCGTAGAGGCCGCCAAAATTGCTTGTTCTATTTCGGGTGACGCAGCAGCCGTGGACTTGGAATTTTTAGACCGCTCGCTGCATCCGCACATCGATGCTGCGGGCATGGAGTCGGCGCTGCACGACGCCATTGGGCAGGTGGTGAAATGCGCCCAAAGCTGTGTATCTGCAGCGGGGCTGCACCAGGTGGATGCCGTGTACTTAACCGGCGGTTCGTCTGCCCTGCGCACCCTGATTGAAGCGCTGTGCATCGCCATGCCAGAGGCCACGCTCGTCGAGGGCAACCGGTTTGGTGGGGTTGCCGCGGGGTTGGCTTGGGCGGGGGCAGTGCAGCGCATATGGGCGCAAGGCGATTTCAATAGCGCGGCAACATAAAGCCGTC
>JBEGPS010000206.1:0-5444 GCA_041181325.1 Pseudomonadota bacterium | reverse complement strand
TTGCCACAGTGCTGGCACCCATCTTCAAGTCACTAGACGGCCCGACCCTGCAAATGCTGAACGCACGCATTCAAATTGAGGGTCTGGACGCCCGCAAAGTGGCCGCAGACTACCTGCGTAGCAAAGGTTTCACCAAATAACCCCGTTGCGAGCCATGGGCCAGCCACCGAAAGCGCTTTCGCGCAATCCGGTATTGGCCGTTTGCATGGCGCTGGGCTTGTGGGCGGCGTGGGCCCTGCCTTTTGTACGCGTCGCACCCAATCGGCTTCTCTCTGGCGAAGCTGTTTTTTTGGTTGATTTACTGCAGAGCCCTGCGCTCACCGGAGTCGCTTTGGCTGTTGCTGCGCTGGTATGGGCAGCGCTATACCCCCAGAACCGCACCACACAAAGCCTGGCAGTGGTAGCCATGGGCGGCCTCATTGCGCTGCTGTGGGCACTGGCGTCTACGCATGCCAGCGCTGTGGTGCAGGCCGAATCTGCGCTGTATCGCACCGCGCTGGGTGCCGGCTTTTGGTGTTTGGTTGTCGTTGCTTGGCTGGCATGCCTGGACGCAGCCAGCCGCTTGGGGCTCAAGCCCTTGCCAAGGCTGGCGACGCTTATGGTGACCTCGCTGCCTTTGATGGCGCTAATGGCTCTGGGATGGGGGCAAGACTTGTCCATCATGAAGGAGTACGCCAACCGCAGTGATGTGTTTGGCGCAGCGGTGCTGCGGCACTTGCAAATAGTGGTGTTGTCTATGCTGCCCGCCGTGCTACTGGGCTTGCCGCTGGCCTGGGCTATGACCCGGGTAAAGCGCCTGCGGCAAGTGATGTTTCCTGTGCTCAATATCATTCAAACGTTGCCATCTATTGCAGTATTTGGGTTACTCATGGCCCCACTGGCGTGGTTGGCAAGCAGCCATCCCGCGCTGGCGCGCGCAGGCATCAGCGGGGTGGGCTTGGCCCCTGCGGTGCTGGCACTGGTGCTGTATTCGCTGCTGCCCATTGCGCGCTCCGCGCTGGCCGGGCTAGAGCAAGTGCCGACAGCGGTAACCACTGCCGCCAAGGCCATGGGTATGGATGCAGGGCAGTTGTTTTGGCAGGTAGAACTGCCGTTGGCACTGCCCGTACTGTTGGTGGGCCTGCGCACGGCAGTGGTGCAGACCATAGGGCTGGCCGCCGTGACCGCACTGATTGGCGCAGGAGGGCTGGGCGCACTGATGTTTGACGGCCTATTCAGCGCAGCCAATGAGCTGGTCATGCTGGGGGTATTGCCCATTGTGCTGATGGCTGTTCTGGCGGACGCCGCATTCAAAGCACTGGCAACTTTGCTAGAAAGACACCCCGGATGATCACTTTTGACAACGTCCGCAAATCGTATGGCGACACAGTGGCCATTGCGGGCCTGAACCTGCACATTGCACACGGCGAATTGGTGGTGTTGATTGGCCCGTCCGGTTCGGGCAAGTCCACCGCGCTGAAAATGATTAACCGCATGGTGGACCACGATGGTGGCCGCATTTTGCTGGATGGGCAGGAAATCTACAGCTTTAATGTGCGCGACTTGCGCCGCCGTATGGGCTACGCGATTCAGTCGGTAGGCTTGTTTCCGCACTGGACGGTGGCCCGCAACATTGCCACAGTTCCGCAGCTGTTGGGGTGGAGCGCTGACCGTATTGATGCGCGCGTAGCCGAACTGCTCACATTGTTCGACCTGGAGCCATCTATTTACAGCCACCGCTACCCTCACCAGCTCTCTGGGGGGCAACAGCAACGTGTTGGCGTAGCGCGTGCGCTTGCTGCCGACCCCGATGTGCTGCTAATGGACGAACCCTTTGGTGCGCTAGACCCGGTCACACGCACCTCGCTGCAGCTCGAACTCAAACGCGTGCACCGAGCATCGGGAAAAACCATTGTGTTAGTAACCCACGACATAGACGAGGCCT
The DNA here is from genome assembly GCA_041181325.1 of Pseudomonadota bacterium. Taxonomy (GTDB): domain Bacteria; phylum Pseudomonadota; class Gammaproteobacteria; order Burkholderiales; family Burkholderiaceae_C; genus Allorhodoferax. Next base: position 3,520 of record JBEGPS010000206.1, on the reverse strand, counting down.
TGCTGCTAGGCACACGCATCGTGGTACTGCGTGAGGGCCAGATAGCGCAGATAGGCACGCCACTGGAATTGCTACGCCAACCTGCCAACGATTTTGTGGCGGACTTTTTGGGCCGGGCGGACTGCGGGATCAAACTATTGTCGCTGCGCAACATAGCACCACTGGTGGTGCCTAACGCTACCAACGACACAAATACCGCGCAAATCAGCATTGCCCACACTGCCACCGTGCGCGAGGCCATTTCAACTATGGCGGTGCATGAAGTGTCGACCCTGCGTGTGGTGGATGCAGCCGGACATGCGCTGGGCGCCATTCGTGCCCCAGATTTATTGGCCCCTACCCACCTTGCAGCTATTGGCCATGACTAGGCTTGGGCGCGTAACGGTTTTGACCGACCGGCTGGTGTGGATGCTGGTTTTGCTTTTGGCGCTGGCCTATGGCTTGCCACACGCGCGGCCCGTGTTTGCGGCATGGTTTCCCGCGCTAGAGCGGCCGGTGTACATGCAAGAGCCGTTGGCCGAATTGTTGTGGCAGCACATCGGCCTGGTGTTGGTGTCTAGCGTCCTCTCGGTATTGGTGGGCACGTTAGCAGGCCTGGGGGCCACTCGCCCTGCAGGCAAAGCGTTTCAGCCTTTGCTGGAGACCGTCGCGGCCATGGGCCAAACTTTTCCACCAGTCGCCGTGCTGGCGCTGGCAGTGCCGGTGGTGGGTTTTGGAGAGTTGCCAGCACTGTTGGCTTTGTCCATCTTTGGTGTGCTGCCTGTGCTCCAGGCAACCATCGCGGGGCTGGAGTCGGTGCCCAAGCCGGTGCATGAATCTGCCCAGGCGCTGGGCTTGGGCCCGCTGCAGCAGCTCTGGCAGGTGCAAGCACCCCTGGCGCTACCCCGGGGGGTGGCTGGGGTGCGCACCTCGGTCATCATCAACATCGGCACTGCGGCTATTGCCTCTACGGTGGGCGCAAAAACACTGGGCTCGCCCATCATCGTAGGCCTGTCAGGGTTTAACACGGCCTACGTATTGCAGGGTGCGGTGCTGGTCGGCCTGCTGGCCATGGTGACCGATATGGCATTTGAACGGCTAGCGCGCAAGGTTCATTGGGATGCCTAAGCAGCAGGTAGAAACCACTATTTTGCTTAACTGAAGCTAAACTGCCCCGGTGCCTGTATGGGGTCTACGCCCACATGAATCGTGTCTTTGGGCATGAACTTGCCTTCCAGCAGCAGCTTGGAGAGCGGGTTCTCAATGCGCTGCTGAATCGCACGCTTCAGAGGCCGAGCGCCAAACACCGGGTCGAACCCGACCTTGGCCAACTCAGCCACGGCAGCGTCGCTCACCTCAAGCGCCAAATCCATGTGCGCCAAGCGCTTGGTAAGAATCTGCAACTGGATCTTGGCAATCGACGCAATGTTGGCCGCGTCCAGCGCGTGAAACACCACGGTTTCGTCAATACGGTTTAAAAATTCGGGACGGAAGTGGTTTTTCAGCTCTCCGGTCACGGCCTCTTTCACATCCTCATAGTCCTGCCCCACCATGCTTTGAATCAGGTGGCTGCCAATGTTGCTGGTCATCACAATCACGGTGTTTTTAAAGTCAACGGTGCGACCCTGGCCGTCGGTCAGGCGGCCATCGTCCAGCACTTGCAGCAGCACGTTGAACACGTCGGGGTGGGCTTTTTCCACTTCGTCCAGCAGCAGTACGGCATAGGGTTTGCGGCGCACGGCTTCGGTCAAATAACCGCCCTCCTCGTAACCCACATAGCCGGGGGGCGCACCAATCAGGCGAGCTACGGAATGTTTCTCCATGAACTCGCTCATGTCCACGCGAATCAGGTGGTCTTCGCTGTCAAACAAAAAGCCCGCTAGTGCCTTGCACAGCTCGGTTTTGCCAACGCCCGTGGGGCCCAGGAACAAGAACGACCCCGTGGGGCGGTTCGGGTCACTCAAACCCGAACGCGAACGACGAATGGCATTGGCCACAGCCGAAATAGCCTCGTCTTGCCCCACCACGCGGTCATGCAGCTTGGCTTCCATTTGCAGCAGCTTGTCTTTTTCGCCCTGCATCATTTTGGCCACCGGAATGCCGGTGGCGCGGCTCACCACTTCGGCAATTTCTTCGGCGCCCACCATGGTGCGCAGCAGCTGGGCGCGGCCACCGTCTTTGGCGTTTTTGGTTTTGCCTTCTTCAGCGTCTTGGGCGTCTTTAAGCTGCTTTTCCAACTCGGGCAGCTTGCCGTATTGCAGCTCGCCGGCCTTGTTGAAGTCGCCTTTGTCAGTCAGTGTTTTGATCTGAAAGCGGACTTTTTCCACCTCTTGCATGATGGTCTTGGAGCCTTGGGCTTGGGCCTTTTCGGCCTTCCACAGCTCGTCCAGGTCGGCAATTTCTTTTTGCAGGCTGGTGATCTCTTCGTTGATCAGCTCCAGGCGCTTTTGCGAGGCGTCGTCCTTCTCGCGCTTCACGGCTTCGCGCTCAATTTGCAACTGAATCAGGCGGCGGTCTTTCTTGTCCATCACCTCGGGCTTGCTGTCCAGCTCGATCTTGATTTTGCTGGCGGCTTCATCAATCAAATCGATGGCCTTGTCGGGCAAAAAGCGGTCGGTAATGTAACGGTGGCTCAGCTCGGCTGCGGCAACGATGGCCGGGTCGGTGATCTGCACGCCGTGGTGGGTCTCGTAGCGCTCTTTCAAGCCGCGCAGGATAGCGATGGTGGCTTCCACAGTCGGCTCGCCCACCAGAATCTTTTGAAAGCGCCGCTCCAGCGCGGCGTCTTTTTCGATGTATTTGCGGTATTCGTCCAGCGTGGTGGCACCCACGCAATGCAGCTCGCCACGCGCCAGCGCGGGCTTGAGCATATTGCCCGCGTCCCTGGCGCCCTCGCCTTTGCCAGCGCCCACCATGGTGTGCAGCTCGTCAATAAACACAATAGTTTGGCCTTCGTCCTTGGCTAGGTCTTTGAGCACATTTTTCAGACGCTCTTCAAACTCGCCACGGAACTTGGCACCAGCCAACAGCGCCGCCATGTCCAGGCTCAACACGCGTTTGCCTTTGAGTGAGTCGGGCACCGCACCGTCCACAATGCGCTGGGCCAAGCCTTCCACAATCGCGGTCTTGCCCACGCCCGGTTCGCCAATCAGCACCGGATTATTTTTGGTACGCCGCTGCAACACCTGAATGGCGCGGCGGATTTCGTCGTCACGGCCAATCACCGGGTCCAGCTTGCCCATGCGGGCGCGCTCGGTCAGGTCAATGCAGTATTTTTTGAGCGACTCGCGTTGGTCTTCGGCGTCGGCACTGTTCACGTTCTGCCCGCCGCGCACTGCGTCAATCGCGCTCTCCAGGCTCTTGCGGGTCATGCCTTGCGCGCGCACGGCATTGCCTAGGTCAGCCTTGCTGTCGGCCAGCGCCAGCAAGAACAATTCACCGGCCACAAACTGGTCGCCACGTTTGATGGATTCTTTCTCGGCGGCTTGCAACAACGTGACCATGTCGCGCCCCACTTGCACCTGCTCTTGGCCGTGCACTT
>JBEGPS010000205.1:0-4585 GCA_041181325.1 Pseudomonadota bacterium | reverse complement strand
CGGTTTTTTGGTCTATGAGGCCCGCACTGGCGGCTTCAGAGACATGGAAGACCAGGACGATGAAAAGCCCTATTGGCCCGGCTTTGTCTGGATGTCCACTGGCTTGCTGCTGAACGCGGCGCTCATCACCACCATCGGCTTTATCTTGAGCTGCACGCTGTGCTTTGTGTTGGCCGCTCGCGGCTTGCGCAACGCGCAGGGCTTGGCTGACAGCGGTGCCAAGTCCTGGATCAGTGACGCGGTGGTGGGTGTGCTGATTGCTGCGCCGGTGTACTGGATGTTTACGCAATTTCTGGCCATCAGCCTGCCGGGACTTACGAATAGCGGTTGGATTTAGCGGGTAAATATTATGGAAATCTGGAACCAGCTCTTACAGGGCTTTATCACTGCCGGCACGCCGGTGAATTTGCTATGGGCCTTTGTAGGCTGCGCGCTGGGCACGGCTGTGGGCGTGTTGCCCGGCATTGGCCCCGCCACTGCGGTGGCCATGCTGCTGCCGATTACCGCCAAGGTAGACGCTACGGCTTCCATGATCTTTTTTGCGGGCATCTACTACGGCGCGATGTACGGTGGCTCCACCACCTCCATTTTGCTGAATACGCCTGGCGAAACCGCCAGCATGGTTACGGCCATGGAAGGCAACAAAATGGCCAAGAGCGGCCGTGCAGGTGCTGCCTTGGCTACCTCGGCCATCGGATCGTTTTTTGCAGGCACGGTCGCCACCGTCGTAGTGACTTTGTTTGCACCGTTGGTGGCAGACTACGCCGTCAAGCTCGGCCCGCCGGAGTACTTCTGCCTGATGCTGTTGGCCTTTACGACCGTGAGTGCGGTGTTGGGCCAAAGCACGGTGCGAGGTTTGACCGCGTTGTTTGTGGGGTTGGCGGTTGGCTTGGTGGGCATGGACCAGATTACAGGCCAAGCGCGCTACACCGGCAATGTGCCTGAGCTGCTGGACGGCATCGAGATCGTGCTGGTGGCCGTGGGCCTGTTTGCTGTGGCCGAGGCGTTGCACTTTGTATTGTTCGAGGGCAAAGTCGTTGACTCGGAAAACAAAATGAGCCGCGTTACCATGACCAAGAGCGACTGGAAACGGTCTATCCCTGCTTGGATTCGCGGCACCGCTATCGGCACACCGTTCGGCTGCATTCCTGCAGGCGGAACGGAGATTCCTACCTTCTTGAGTTACGCCACCGAAAAAAAACTGGCCAAGGGCGAGAACCTGGCCGAGTTCGGCACCAAAGGTGCTATTGAAGGCGTAGCCGGACCGGAAGCTGCCAACAACGCCACCGTGACCGCAGCACTCATTCCACTGCTGACGCTGGGCATTCCGGTGTCCAACACCACGGCCATTTTGCTGGGTGCATTCCAGAACTACGGCATTCAGCCTGGACCACAACTGTTCACCAGTTCGTCTGCGTTGGTGTGGGCGCTGATTGCGTCGTTGTACATCGGCAATGTCATGTTGCTGGTGCTGAACTTGCCGTTGGTGGGCTTGTGGGTCAAATTGCTGAAAGTACCCAAGGCGCAGCTGTACGCTGGCATTTTGATCTTCGCCACCGTTGGCACCTACGGCATGCGCCAAAGCGCGTTCGACCTGGTGCTACTGTACGGCGTGGGCGTGCTGGGCTTGGTGATGCGCCGCTTCAGCTTCCCCACAGCGCCGGTGGTGGTGGGCATGATCCTGGGCCCCTTGGCCGAAGCGCAACTGCGCAACGCCATGTCGATTGGCGAGGGCAGCGCCATGGTATTCCTGCAACGGCCCATGTCGGTCACCTTGCTGGTGGTGGTGGTGGCTGTTCTGGTGGCGCCGCGGCTGATGAAGTACTTTGGGCGGAAGTCAGCTGGCGCGTTGACCTGACGCGAAAATCGCTTGGTACTAAAAAAGGCACTTTGAGTGCCTTTTTTTTGGTTGTTTTAGCCTACAGCCGCCGTGGGGTATGCGTAAGCAGCTACTAATTTTGTAGCGTGTGAGGCAGACTTGCGGTCCTGACTGCGGCTACTGCGACGGTTGCGTGAGCCACTGTACCCTGAAAAAATAAGTAGAAAAAGCACTTGGCTACCGTCTGACGGTACATTCAATCGATACCTACATATTCGAGGAACACCATGTCTAAACTCCGCGTAGAAAGTTTCACCATCTCCCTGGACGGATTCGGCGCTGGCCCGGACCAAGACCTCAACAACCCGCTGGGCGTGGGCGGAACGTCGCTGCACGGGTGGGCGATGTCCACGCGGACATTTCAGAAAAACGTGTTCGGTAACGACGGCGGCGCGGACGGGCTGGATGAAGACTATGCAGCGCGCGGTTTTCAGAACGTCGGCGCGTGGATTCTCGGCCGCAACATGTTTGGGCCGGTGCGTGGGCCTTGGCCGGATGAGAGTTGGCGCGGGTGGTGGGGCGAGAACCCCACTTACCACGTGCCAGTGTTTGTGCTGACCCACCATGCCCGCGCGCCGCTGGTCATGGAGGGCGGAACCACGTTTTACTTTGTGACCGAAGGCATATCAGTCGCGCTGGAGCGCGCCCGCGAGGCCGCCGGGGGCAAAGATGTGCGCGTGGGTGGTGGCGTCAGCGCCATTCAGCAGTACTTGCAGCAACGCCTGATTGATGAAATGCACATTGCTGTATCGCCGGTGCTCTTGGGTTCCGGTGAGCGGCTATTTGAGGGGGTGAACCTGCCGGCCTTGGGCTATGCCTGCACGAAGTGCGAAAGCTCGGCCTTGGCCACGCACATGATCATTACGCGACAATGATTCCTGCAGTGAATTTAGTGGTCATTTTTATGCTAAACAGCCTCGCAAACCCCGTGAAATATGCGTAGCCAGCTATAACTTTGGTAGCATCCGCGTATGGATAAAAACGATGCTTTGCCCCGTGACGCCCAGAGTATTCTGGAGCTGGCGGCACGTTCGATGTTTGAGCTGTTTGCCAGCGCCAGCGAGGGCATGATGCTGGTGGACCGGCAGGCGCGCGTGGTCTGGATTAACGACCAGTACCGGCGCTTTCTGCCTGCACTCGGTTTTGAGCGTGAGGAAGATTTTGTGGGCCACCCGGTATCAAAAGTGGTGCAAAACACCCAGATGCACCAGGTGCTGGAGAGTGGCAAACCCATCCTCATTGACCTGTTGACCAACCGAGCAGGTACTTTTGTGGTGAGCCGCATCCCGCTGCGCGATGGTGATGGCCAAGTGATTGGCGCGCTGGGCATTGTGCTGTTTGACCACCCCGAGACCACGTTGCAGCCGCTGATTGAAAAGTTCGCCCTGTTGCAGCGCGACCTGGACGATGCACGGCGCGAGCTGGCGTCGCAGCGCCTGCAGCCTGCGGGGCAGCGCCAGTCCAAATACACGTTTGCCAGTTTTATCGGCTTGAGTGCCTCTGCCGTGGAAGTGAAACGCCAGGCGCGCCGCGCCGCAGTTTCTAGCAGCCCGGTGCTGCTGTTGGGTGAAACCGGCACCGGCAAGGAGCTATTGGCCCATGCCATTCATGCCGCATCCAATCGCGCGCGCCAGCCGTTTGTGAGTGTGAACATTGCCGCCGTGCCGGATACGCTGCTGGAAGCGGAATTTTTTGGCTTTGTAGCCGGTGCGTTTACCGGCGCCGACCGCAAGGGGCGCGACGGTAAATTCAAGTTGGCCCATGGCGGCACGCTGTTTCTGGACGAGATTGGCGACATGCCGCTGGCGCTGCAAAGCAAGCTGCTGCGTGCGCTGCAAGAGGGTGAAATTGAGCCGCTGGGCTCCAACAAAGTGATTGCCGTCGATGTGCGTGTTATCGCGGCAACCTCGCGTGATTTACACCGTCTGGTGCGCGAGGGCGCGTTCCGCGAAGACTTGTTTTACCGCCTGAATGTGTTGCCCTTGCGCGTGCCCCCGCTGCGCGAACGGCGAGAGGATATTCCCGCGCTGCTGGAGGTGCTGGCCGACGATGTGGCGCTGCGCAGTGGCATGCCCGCGCCCGAGCCCACGCCACAGGCAGTTGCGCTGCTGGAGGCGCAAGCCTGGCGCGGCAATATTCGCGAACTGCGCAATGTGCTGGAGCAGGCCGCCATGCGCAGCGATACCCAGCGGGTGGAGGTGGAACACGTGGCCTCGGTGCTGCGCGATGCGGGGCTGGAGCCCAGCCCGGCCAAAGCGGTGCTACTCAGCGCGGGCGTAGCCGCTTTCGCCCCCACGCAAACGCTAGCCCAATCGCCAGCCCAGTTTCAAGCGTTCGCGGGCAGGGCGGATGCCGGGGTGGGAAGTGACGCTGAACAAAGTGCCTTGGCTGGCCTGCTGCGACCACTGCGGGAGCAAATTGCCGAGATGGAAGCGCGGGCCATTGCGGCCGCTATGCAGGTGCATGGTGGCAACAAAGCCGCAGTGGCCAAGGCCTTGGGCATTTCCCGTGCTACCTTGTATTTGCGGCTGGGTGTGTCTGATAAATAGACGGTATGTATAAATTACATGCAATTCAATGTGTCTTTAATTTAGGCGTTTGGAAATTTATCTAAGTAAATCAACGGTTTGCGCTATGGCATGAATGCTGCAAACTCCGGGGCAGGTCACTTCAAGTGATCTGCGTCCAAAAATCAGGAGACATTCA
>JBEGPS010000204.1:0-8447 GCA_041181325.1 Pseudomonadota bacterium | reverse complement strand
CAGCGGGCGTCGCCCGTCAGGCTGGCGTGCCACCAGTCGCTGATGTTGAAGGGCGGGTTGGCCAAGATGAAATCAGCGCGCAGGTCTTTGTGCTGGTTCAGTACAAAGGTGTCGGCAGGCTCGCGGCCGAGATTAAAGTCAATGCCGCGAATGGCCAGGTTCATGGCGGCCAGGCGCCAGGTGGTGGGGTTGGATTCTTGGCCGTAAATGGCCACGTCGCCCGTCCTGCCTCCGTGGGCTGCTATGAATTTCTCGCTTTGCACAAACATGCCGCCCGAGCCGCAGCAGGGGTCGTAGACCTTGCCGGTGTGCGGGTTGAGGATGGCGACCAGGGTTTTGACGATGCTGGCCGGGGTGTAGAACTGGCCGCCGCGCTTGCCCTCGGCGCTGGCAAACATGCCCAAGAAGTATTCGTACACCTGGCCCAGGGTGTCGCGGGCCACGTCGGGGGTGTCGCCGAAGCCGATGGTGGACACCAAATCGACCAGCTCGCCCAACTTGCCATCGGGCAGCTGGGCGCGGGCGTAGCGTTTGTCCAAAATGCCTTTGAGCTTGGGGTTCTCGGCCTCAATCAGCGTGAGCGCGTCGTCTATGCGTTTGCCGATGTCGCTCTGCTTGGCCGCGCCGCGCAGGGCTTCCCAGCGGGCGCTCTCGGGCACCCAGAAGGCGTTGACCTCGGTGTAGTAGTCGCGGTCTTCCAACTCTTGCGCCAGATCGGCGGGCGTGGCGTTGGCAAAGTAGTAGTCGTCTGCCGGGTTGGTGAGCCGCGTGGTCAGCTCCCCGCGGCGGGCGGCAAAGGTGTCGGAGATGTATTTAACGAAGATGAGGCCGAGCACCAGGTGCTTGTATTCGGCGGCGTCCATGTTGGCGCGTAGCTTGTCGGCGGTGGCCCAGAGTGTTTTTTTGATGTCGTCGAGCATGATTTCCCTTGGGGTCAAGGTGGCTTGACTCTTCCCGGGCGATTATGGCGAAAATAGTCCCTATGCAAAAACGACCACTAGGCCCCTTCCAAGTCAGCGCCATCGGCCTGGGCTGCATGAACCTGAGTCACGCCTACGGTGCTCCGGTGTCACCGGAGCAGGGCGAGCGCGTGCTGCTAGAAGCGCTGGACGCAGGCATCACGCTGTTTGACACCGCCACGCTGTACGGCTTTGGCGCGAACGAAACTTTGGTGGGCCGCGTGATGCAGCCGCACCGCAGCCGCTACACCCTGGCCAGCAAGTGCGGCATGGGTGGGGTGGATGTGGCGGGCGACGGCAAATTGGTGCGCGTGATTGACGGCCACCCCACCACTATCCGCCAGCAGTGCGAAGACAGCCTGCGCCGCCTGCGCACCGAGGTGATTGACCTGTATTACCTGCACCGCTGGGACAAAAAAGTGCCGATTGAAGACAGCGTGGGCGCGCTGGCCGACCTGGTGCGCGCGGGCAAAATTCGCAGCATTGGCCTGTCCGAAGTGTCGGCCGCCACAATCCGTAAAGCGCATGCGGTGCACCCGATTGCCGCGGTGCAAACCGAGTATTCACTGTGGACGCGCAACCCCGAAATTGCCGTGCTCGATGCCTGCAAAGCGTTGGGCATTGCGTTTGTGGCCTTCAGCCCGGTGGCACGCGGCTTTTTGTGTGGCGAACTGACCGATGTGAGCGCGCTGGACGCCAAAGACATTCGCCGCAGCATGCCGCGTTTTACGCCCGACAACTACGCTGCCAACCTGGCGCTGCTGCCTGCCTACCGCGCGCTGGCCGCAGAATTGGGTTGCAGCCCGTCGCAGCTGGCGATTGCCTGGCTGCTGCACAAGGCAGCGCACATCATCCCCATCCCCGGGACCACCAGCGTGGCGCATTTGAAAGATGACCTGGGCGCGGCCCAGGTGGTGCTTAACGCAGAGAGAATGGCGCGCGTGGAAGCGCTGATCAATCAAAACAACGTGGTCGGCAACCGCTACAACGCGCAGGGCAACAGCGAAGTCAACACAGAGGAATTTGCCCCTGCGTGATAGCATTCGCGCGTTCTTTCACTCCAGCCTCTGGATACACACCATGAAACGCTGCATTTCAAAATCGCTGGCACCCCTGCTGGCACTGGCCATCGGCCTGACTGCGCTGTCGGGGTCTGCCTTGGCGCAGTTTTCCACTCGCCCTTTTCCACCCAACACCTTGCGCGGGGCCATGATGGTGACCAACCCGCCAGAGCTGGTGATGAACGGCAAGGCCGAGCGCCTGTCACCCGGCGCGCGCATTCGCGGTGCTAACAATATGCTGGTGATGTCCGGCTCTATCGTCGGCCAGAACCTGCTGGTCAACTTTATGCGCGAGCCCAATGGCTTGGTGCATGAGGTGTGGATACTGACCGAGGCAGAAGCGAAGCAAGCACTGCCTACGGGTGGGCTGACGCTCGTTAAATAGCATCGAAAGCCAACAGTGCTGCCGCCCCACCCAAGCGGGGTTTTGCGGCGAAATTTATACCAAACCGGCCTCTAGTGCCCGTGTAATATGCGTAAGCAGCTACAAAAAATGTAGCAACCCAGAGAACCCACCATGTCCAAAAAAGTCTTTATCAAAACTTTCGGCTGCCAGATGAACGAGTACGACTCGGACAAGATGACCGACGTGCTGCACGCCGCCCAAGGCTACGAAAAAACCGACAACGTCGACGAGGCGGACCTGATTTTGTTCAACACCTGCTCGGTGCGCGAAAAGGCGCAGGAGAAGGTGTTCAGTGACCTGGGCCGCATCAAGCACCTCAAGGCCAAAGGCGTGCAAATTGGCGTAGGCGGCTGCGTGGCCAGCCAGGAAGGGGCCGAAATCATCAAGCGCGCACCTTATGTAGACGTGGTGTTTGGGCCGCAAACCCTGCACCGCCTGCCCGAGCTGCTGAACGCCCGCAAGTCATTGAACAAGCCGCAGGTGGACATCAGCTTTCCAGAGATTGAAAAGTTTGACCACCTGCCGCCCGCCAAGGTGGACGGTGCCTCCGCCTTTGTGAGCATCATGGAAGGCTGCAGCAAATATTGCAGCTACTGCGTGGTGCCCTATACCCGTGGCGAAGAGGTGAGCCGCCCGTTTGAAGACGTGCTGGTCGAAATTGCCGGCCTGGCCGACCAGGGCGTGAAAGAGGTCAACCTGCTGGGCCAAAACGTGAACGCCTACCGCGCCAAGATGATTGGCAGCGAGAACTCGCTCACTGCGGAGATGGCCGACTTTGCCACGCTGCTGGAATATGTGAGCGATATTCCCGGCATCGAGCGCATCCGCTACACCACCAGCCACCCCAATGAGTTCACGCCCAGCTTGATTGCGGCCTACGACAAGTTGCCCAAGCTGGTGAGTCATCTGCACCTGCCGGTGCAACACGGCAGCGACAAGATTTTGATGGCCATGAAACGCGGCTACACCGCCATGGAATACAAGAGCACCATCCGCAAGCTGCGTGCTATTCGGCCAGACATGGCCATCAGCTCCGACTTTATCGTTGGCTTCCCCGGCGAGACCGAGGACGACTTTGCCAAGATGATGAAGCTAATTGCCGACGTGGGCTTTGACAACTCGTTCAGTTTTATCTTCAGCCCCCGCCCCGGCACACCGGCTGCCAATCTGCATGACTACACACCGCACGAGGTGAAGCTGGCACGCCTGCACACACTGCAAGCGGCCATCAACGCCAACATTGCCCGCATCTCAGAGAGCCGCATGGGCACTGTACAGCGCATTTTGGTAGAAGGCAGCAGCAAACGCGACAACGGCGAACTGATGGGTCGCACCGAGTGCAACCGTGTGGTCAACTTTGCAGGCAACACCCGCCTTGTAGGCCAGCTGGTAGATGTAAAAATTACCGAAACTCGGACTTACACCCTGCGCGCCGAGGTGCTGACCAGTGAATTACTGACCAATTAAGGTTACTAAGCGGACTCTCGAATTTCCGGTGTTGCACCCATTGCTGTTGCGTGCACTCGGGCACGCAAGGGTAGCAAACGACGCTGAAGAATCACAGCAGGAACCAATGCCATGTCCTCCTGGGCAGCGATACCTTGGCGCACAAGTAGCGACATAGCTGCCCCGATTGTTACACCGTGGCGCTGCGCCGTGGCCCGGGCATAGGCGAGAACATCGTCGTCAATCACCATGGTGGTCAGCATGTGCAGGTGCCTTAGGTCACTTAGTTAATACAGATTGATTGCGTGTATCTTGGGTGTGCTCACAGTGCGGTAGCACACATAACAGCGCAGTGCATGATAGTCACACTCGAACGCTTTGTGAAGTTGATATTTGCAAAATACGGCATTACCGCACAGACAAGCCGCTCGCATTGCACAGAACCAGAGGTTTGTATGTCAGCCAACACACGCATCCAGCATCTCGGCTACCAGGCCAAAGTAATGTCCGCGCAGGCCGCCGCTGCCTTAATTCCCGCTGGCGCCCATGTGGGCATGAGCGGGTTTACCGGGGCTGGCTACCCCAAGCTGGTGCCCGGCGCGCTGGCTGAGCGCATGAAACGCCTGCACGCCGCGGGTGAAGAATTTCAAATCGGACTTTGGACCGGTGCATCCACCGCGCCCGAGCTGGACGGCGTGCTAGCACAGGCAGATGGCATCTCCATGCGCCTGCCCTACCAGTCCGACCCCACGGTGCGCAAGCAAATCAACAGCGGCCATATTCAGTACACCGACATGCACCTCTCGCATGTGGCGCAGTTGGCGTGGTTTGGTTTTCTGGGCGCGCTGAATGTGGCGGTGGTGGAAGTGGCAGGCATCCTGCCCGATGGGCGGCTGATTCCATCGAGCTCTGTGGGAAACAACAAGACCTGGTTGGACCGGGCCGATGCCATCATTCTGGAAGTCAATAGTCACCAGCACTTGGGCTTGGAAGGCATGCACGACATTTACTACGGCACGCAGTTGCCGCCCCACCGCAAGCCGATTCCTCTTGTGGCCCCGGGCGACCGCATTGGTGATGCGTACCTGCACTGCGACCTGAACAAAGTGGTGGCCGTGGTGGAAACCGACCAGCCCGACCGTAACAGCGCCTTTGCCGCGCCCGATGACAACTCCAACCGCATTGCCGGCCACATCATCGACTTCTTGAAGCAAGAAGTGGCCGTAGGCCGCCTGCCACCCGACCTGTTGCCACTGCAGAGCGGCGTGGGCAACATCGCCAACGCGGTGTTGATGGGCCTGAACAACGGCCCGTTTGAGAACCTCACCGCCTACACTGAGGTGCTGCAAGACGGCATGCTGGACATGCTGCGCTCGGGGAAGCTCACCATGGCGTCGGCCACCGCACTGTCCTTCAGCCCCGAGGCGCTGGCCGACTTCAACGCCAATATTGATTACTACCGCGAGCGCATCGTGCTACGACCGCAGGAGATGAGCAACCACCCCGAGTTGATTCGCCGCCTGGGCCTGATTGCCATGAACGCGATGATCGAGGCCGACATCTACGGCAACGTGAACTCCACCCACATCATGGGCAGCAGCGTAATGAACGGTATCGGCGGCTCGGGCGACTTTGCGCGCAACGCCTATTTGTCGTTCTTTGTGACACCCAGCACCGCAAAAGGCGGCACTATTTCGTGCATCGTGCCCATGGTGTCACACACCGACCATACCGAACACGACGTGGAAATCATCGTCACCGAACAAGGCCTGGCCGACCTGCGCGGCCTGTCACCCACCCAGCGCGCGCGCCTGATTATTGAGAAATGCGCCCACCCGGATTACAGAGAAGCGCTGCGCGACTACTTCGAGCGCGCCCTGCGCGATGCACCCGGTAAACACACGCCGCAGATCCTGTCTGAGGCACTGTCGTGGCATGACCGGTTTGTAAAAACGGGAACGATGCGGGCCTATCAAGGCGCAAGTTCTTTAACGCCCGTTACAAAATAATTGGTATCGCCAAAGCATGAAGTGGGCAGGCCCATATGCTGCTCATACGACAAAGCCACGCGCTTGCCAGCTGCGGCGTTCACTTGGGTGGCCACGACTTCATCGCGCACAGTGAACAAGAATTTTTCAGGGGCTGCGCCCGGCAACGCCACCAGCGACAACTCGCCTTCCCACGTTTTACAGATCCAGCCTTTTTCAGACACTTTTTGCAAAAAGCCTGCACGCTCGCCTTTGGAGTAGCTCCAGCTCAGCGCAGCATAAAGATAGAGCGCGAAGACGATGGCTGCTGCCAAAACGAGCAGCACAATGGATCGGATAACAGTCTTGGCAGTGATAGGCATGGGATTCAGTCAAAGTGGTTGCAGCACCGCGGCACACGGCGTGGGCATGATAACGTGAACCACGCCAAGGGCCGCGCAAGCTGCCATCGCAGTCTCAACCTCGACCAGCTTACTGTGCGTATGCGCATGGTCTAGCGGCCAAAATCATAAAAAACTAGTGCTCAGGCGACTCAGCTACAGCACGGCTTTCATGGGTGGTGAGCCAAGCCCCGGCCGCACCGCACACGGCCACCAAAGCCATGCCGACCAGTGCCCAGTGGTCGGGCACGTGGGCAAACATCCACCAGCCACCTAACATGGCGAAGGCAATCTGGGCATACATATATGGCATGAGCACCGCAGCTGGAGCGCGCTTGAAGGCTTGAATGAAGATAAAGTGACCCAGGCTCCCCAGGAGCCCCATGAGCAACAGCCCACCCCAAACTTGGGGTGACGTAATCGGCTTCCACGCAAATGGCAATGCCACTGCTGCCACCAGCGCGCCGGTCCAACCAGTGTAAAACTGCATGGTCATGGAGCCTTCGGTGCGCGCCATTCGGCTAGTCAGCAACTGGAACCCGGCGTTAGCCACCACAACGCCTACAGGAAACAGCAGAGCCCAGTTGAAGTCAGCACCGCTGGGTCGAATGATGACCAAGGTGCCAATAAAGCCCCCGACCACAAGCATTACGCGCAGCCGAGAAACCTTCTCACCGAGTATGCGTGCAGCCGTGAGTGTGACGATCAAAGGGGTGAGCAGCGCGATGGCTGTGAACTCACCCACAGGCATGTGTTTGAGACTCAAAAACGCAAAAATGCTGGTCACCAAAAGCAACCCACCACGCGCAATGTGCAGCCCTAAGCATTTAGTTTGCAGCAAAACACGCCCCTGGCGCGGCAGCTCTATAGCGGTAGTCGCCAGCGCTTGAAATGCGTATCGGAAAAACATGGCCACCATCAGCGGGGCACTTAGCGACACCCATTTGGTAGTGGTGTCCAGGGTGGCGAAACAGACCATAGCGATGATGGCCAAGCCGATGCCGCGCAAGACTTGCGCAGGCGTGTGTCCTTTCATCAAAACGGCATCTTGGGCATGCCTTTCATGCCCCCCATGCGTTTCATCATTTTCATCATGCCACCCCCCTTCATCTTCTTCATCATGTCCTGCATTTGCTCAAACTCTTTGAGCATGCGGTTGACCTCTTGCACATGAACCCCAGCGCCCGCGGCGATGCGGCGCTTTCGGGTGGCTTTGATAAGGTCGGGCTTTCGGCGCTCCAGCGGCGTCATGCTGTGGATGATGCCTTCCTTGCGCTTGATGTCTTTTTCGGCCTTGTCCAAGTCCACCTGACCGGCCTTGGCGGCCATGGCGGCGGGCAGTTTGTCCATCAGACTGGAGAGCCCGCCCATCTGCTTCATTTGCTGAATCTGTGCCAGAAAGTCGTTTAAATCGAAGCCTGCACCGCTCTTGACCTTGGCCGCCAGCTTTTGTGCGGCATCCATATTGACCCCAGCGGTAACCTGCTCTACCAGCGCCAGAATGTCTCCCATGCCCAGAATACGGCCCGCGTGGCGCTCCGCATCGAACACTTCTAGGCCATCGAGCTTTTCACTGGTACCGGCAAACTTGATGGGTGCACCCGTCACTTGGCGCACGGACAAAGCGGCACCGCCGCGCGAATCGCCATCGGTTTTGGTCAGAATAATGCCGGTCAATGGCAAGGCTTCCTTAAACGCCTTCGCCGTGTTGACCGCGTCCTGACCCTGCATAGCGTCCACCACGAACAGGGTTTCCACCGGGTTCAGCGCAGCGTGCAGGCTCTTGATTTCCAGCATCAGCGCTTCGTCAATGGCCAGGCGGCCTGCGGTATCGACCAGCAGCACGTCAAAAAAGTGCTTTTTGGCGTAATCGAGCGCTGCCAAGCCAATATCGACTGGATTTTGGTCCGGGGTGCTGGGGAACCACTCGGCACCGGCCTGCGCCGTCACCGTCTTGAGCTGCTCAATCGCCGCCGGGCGGTACACGTCGCCGGACACGGTCAGCACTTTCTTTTTGCGCTTCTCGATCAAATGCTTGGCCAGCTTGGCAGTGGTGGTAGTTTTACCAGCACCTTGCAAGCCGGCCATCAAAATCACCGCGGGGGGCTGGGCTGCAAGATTGATGTCGCTCACGCCTTCGCCCATGGTGGCAGCCAGCTCGCGGTTGACGATGCTGACCAACACTTGGCCCGGCTGCAATGAACCCA
>JBEGPS010000203.1:0-4845 GCA_041181325.1 Pseudomonadota bacterium | reverse complement strand
TACGAATGAGCTGCTCTACCGACTGAGCTACACCGGCTAACCGGCAGAAATTATAGCCAGCCGGCTACAGCAAAAGCGAGACTGGCTTCGTCCAACTATTGCGTAGATTACTGCGCTTCGTGGTGGTAGCGCGTCACGCGCTCCACTTCGTTTTTAGAGCCCAGCACCACGCTTACACGTTCGTGCAGTTTGGTGGGTTGCAGGTCCAGAATGCGTTGCTGGCAGTTGGTGGCGGCACCACCGGCTTGCTCAATCAACCAGGCCATGGGGTTGGCTTCGTACATCAAGCGCAGCTTGCCGGCCTTCTCGGGTTCGCGGCTGTCCCAGGGGTACATAAACACGCCGCCGCGCGTCAGGATGCGGTGCACGTCTGCCACCATGCTGGCAACCCAGCGCATGTTGAAGTCCTTGCCGCGTGGCCCCTCGGTGCCAGCCAGGCATTCGTCCACATAGCGCTTAACAGGCGCAGCCCAGTGGCGCATATTGCTCATATTGATGGCAAATTCTTTGGTGTCTTCGGGCACTTGCACGTTTTCGCGCGTCAGCACAAACGAGCCTTGCTCACGGTCTAGTGTGAACATGGCTACGCCGTCGCCTACGGTGAGCACCAGTGTGGTTTGCGGGCCATATACACAGTAGCCCGCGGCCACTTGCTTTACACCGGCTTGCAAAAAGTCTTGCTCGGACACGCCCACGCCTAAGCCTTCAGGCTTGACCAGCACGCTGAAGATGGTGCCGATGCTCACGTTCACGTCGATGTTGCTAGAGCCGTCCAGAGGGTCAAACATCAGCAGATATTCGCCTTGCGGATAGCGGTTGGGCACCACGTAGATGCCTTCCATTTCTTCGCTGGCCATGGCGGCCAGGTGGCCGCCCCATTCGTTGGCTTCAATCAGCACTTCGTTGGCGATGATGTCGAGCTTCTTTTGAATCTCGCCTTGCACGTTCTCGCTCTCGGCCGAGCCCATGACCTCGCCCAGATCGCCCTTGTTGACGGCCTGGCTAATGCTTTTGCAGGCGCGTGCCACCACCTCCAGCAACAAGCGCAATTGCGATGGAATGTGCCCATCCTGGCGTTGTTGCTCTACCAAGTAGCGCGTGAGGGAAATTGTTTTTGCCATACGAGTCCTTTCAATTTTGAAATCAGTCGGCCAGGGCGCGGTCTACAACCTCACGCACATCATTACTTAGGTCAGCTTTCGCCGAAACTCGCACCAGCGCTTCGCGCGCGGCGCTGCGGTAGGGCTCGACCAGGCGCTTCCAGCGATCCAGCGCGCGGGCCAAACGGGCTGCCACTTGGGGGTTGATGCCGTCTACTTCTATCACTCGCTCTGCCCAGAACACATAGCCAGCAGCGTCGACGCGGTGGAAACCACCGGGGTTGGCGCTGCAGAAGCTGAAGATTACGCTGCGTGCGCGGTTCGGGTTTTTGATATTAAAGTCGGGGTGGGCCATGAGTTGGCGCACGGCGGGCAGCACCTGGCCGCCACGGTCGGGCGCACCGGCTTGCAGTGCAAACCATTTGTCCAGCACCAATGCCTCGTCCTTGAACATGGCGTGAAAGCGGGCCAGCGCAGGCGCAGCCAATGCGTGACCGCTGCTGACCAAGGCTTGCAGGGCGTTGAAGCGGTCGGTCATGTTGCCAGCGTCTTTAAAGCGCTGCAGTGCACGTCCAGGCCACACAGCATCACCGCTGTGGGTAGCAGCCAAGCACAGTGCGTTGAGTGCCAAACCCGCCAACGCGCGGCGGCCCGACGATACTGCATCGGGCGTGTAGCTTCCGGTATCTTGGTGTGTATCAAACGCCCATTGCCAGTCGGCTTGCAGGTCAGTTGCCAATTGCAAACGCATGGCTTCGCGCACGGCGTGCACATGCTGCGGGTTCACCACATTGAGCTGCTCGGCAATGTAGGTTTCCGAAGGCAGGGTGAGCACCAGTTCTTTGAATGCTGCATCCAGCTTGGGATGACGTAGCACGTTGCGCATGGCTGCAATGTACGCATCGTTTAAGGCATCATTTAGCCCTGTAGCCCGCGTGGAGTCTGCGTAACAAGCTATTGATTTAATAGCACTTCGCAGGGCTAAACGTTGGCCGGCTTCCCATTGGTTGAACGGATCAGTGTCGTTGGCCAGCAGGGTGAGCAGCTGCGCATCGGTGTAGTCAAAATCCAGCCCCACAGGGGCGGAGAAGCCGCGCAAGATGGACGGCACGGGTTCTTCCGCCACGTTCTCAAACGTGATGGACTCAGCGGCCTGCGTCATTACAAACAGGTGGCTAGCGGTTTGCGCGGCACCTGCCACTTGCAGCGGCAACGAAGCGCCGGTGGCGCTGCCCACCAGCCCCAAGCTCACGGGAATTACAAACGGCTCTTTGTCCACTTGGCTGGGTGTGGCGGCGCAGCTCTGGGTAAAGCGCAGCGTGTAGGTCTGCGCCGCAGCATCGTATTCGCCGCGCGCCGACAGGCGGGGAGTGCCGCCCTGGCTGTACCAGCGCTTGAACTGGGGCAGCAGTTTTTCTAAGTGTGAGTGCGGGTTGGCTTCGGCTATGGATTGCGCGAAGTCGTCGCAGGTCACGGCCTGGCCGTCGAAGCGTTCAAAGTACAGCTTCATGCCGCGCTCGAAACCTTTGCGGCCGGAAATACCTTGCTCTGGCAGGCCAGCCAGAGTCTGCATCATGCGCACCACCTCGGCACCTTTTTCGTAAATGGTGACGGTGTAGAAGTTGTTGATCTCGATGTAGCTGTCGGGCCGCACCGGGTGGGCCATTGGGCCCGCGTCTTCGGGGAACTGGGCGGTGCGCAGCACGCGCACGTCTTCAATGCGCTTGACGGCACGGCTGGACGCGTCAAAGCACAGGTCTTGGCTGAATTCCTGGTCGCGGAAGACGGTCAGGCCTTCTTTCAGGCTGAGCTGGAACCAGTCGCGGCAGGTGATGCGGTTGCCGGTCCAGTTGTGAAAGTACTCGTGGCCCACCACGCTCTCGATATTGCTGTAATCCACATCGGTCGCGGTGGCTTGGTTCGCAAGCACGTACTTGGTGTTGAAGATGTTCAAGCCCTTGTTTTCCATGGCGCCCATGTTGAAGTCGCTGGTGGCAACAATCATGAAGCGCTCCAGGTCCAGTGGCAGGCCAAAGCGGGCTTCGTCCCAGGCCACAGACGCCATCAGGCTGTTCATGGCGTGTTCGGTTTTGTCCAGGTCACCGGGGCGCACATACACCTGCAGCAAATGGTCTTTGCCATTGCGCGCAGTGATGCGCTGCTCGCGGGCCACCAATTGGCCCGCTACCAGTGCGAACAAATAGGACGGTTTTTTGTGCGGGTCTACCCATTTGGCGAAATGGCGACCATCTTCGAGGTCGCCACTGTCCACCAGATTGCCATTGGAGAGCAGCACCGGGTACTTGGCCTTGTCGGCACGCAGTGTCACCGTGTACATGGCCATCACATCAGGACGGTCCAGGAAGTAGGTGATGCGGCGAAAGCCCTCGGCCTCGCACTGCGTGAAGAACGAATCGTTGCTGACGTACAAGCCCATGAGCTTGGTGTTCTTGACCGGCGCGCAGGTGGTAAAAATTTCCAGCGCAAATGGCGCGGTACCTTCGGGCAGGTTTTCCAGCACCAGTACATTGCCGTCCATCTTGAACGAGGTGCCCGCGCCGTTGACCAGCACGCGGGCCAGGTTCAGCTCTTCACCGTCCAGACGCAGAGGATGGGCCGCTACGTCGGGGTTGCGGCGCAGCGTCATTTTGTTGAGCACGCGGGTCTTGGCGGGGTCCAGGTCAAAGCTCAGGTCGACGGTGTCAATCCAGTAAGCGGGGGCTGTGTAGTCAGCACGGTGAATGACCGTAGCCGGTCCGTTTTCGTCACGCAGTAGCAACATGCAAACTCTCCAAAAATTTCGAATCCAATAAAGCGGTGAAGTCCGGCACTGCGGCCAGCACATGCGGGCCGGCCAATTCTTCAGCACTGTGTCCGCTGCAAATGGCCACGGCACGCATGCCAGCACGGCGCGCAGCCTCTATGCCAAAGGGCGCGTCTTCAAACACGATGCAATGCTCTGGCGCTACGTCCAAGCGCTGTGCAGCCGCCAGAAAAATAGCCGGTGTGGGCTTGCCAGTAAAGCCCTCGTCACCGCGCGCAATGGCGTCGGGTGGCGGATTCATTTTCAGGTGGCCTAGCGCGAACTCCACGTTGTGAATATCGCCCGCTGTGCCCACCGCCACGCGCAAACCCAGTTGGCGGCTGGCGGCATAAAACGCGCTGAAACCGTGCACCTCGGCAAAGATGGGACCGAAGATATCGCGGTACAGCTTTTCTTTCTCGTGCACTAGTTTCCACGCCAGCGCTTCATCCATTTCGGGCTGGTCCATGAGGATGCGTACACACTCCAAGCCAGTGCGCCCGGTGGTGCGGCGCATAAGTTCATCAATCTCGATATCAATGCCGTGCTGGTGCGCAAAGTCTACCCACGTGGAGGTGTGGTGCGGCATGGAATGGATCATGGTGCCGTCCATGTCGAAAATCAAACCTCCTACGGTGGTCACGTTCATACGCCTTGCTTCAGCGAAGCTTCGATGAATACATCCAAATCGCCGTCCAGCACCTTTTGCGTAGCCGAGACTTCAACGTTGGTGCGCAGGTCTTTAATGCGGCTGTTGTCCAGCACATAGCTGCGGATTTGGTGGCCCCAGCCCACGTCGGTTTTGGTGTCTTCTAGCTTTTGCTGGGCTTCTTGCTGCTTGCGCAGTTCGAAGTCGTACAGGCGGCTGCGCAGGCGCTTCCACGCCACATCGCGGTTGCTGTGTTGGCTGCGGCCGTCCTGGCACTGCACCACGATGCCGGT
>JBEGPS010000202.1:0-5594 GCA_041181325.1 Pseudomonadota bacterium | reverse complement strand
CGGCGCAGTAGGCCATGAACTCCCATAAAAAGCTGTCTGTGGGGTGCTGCTGCAGGCTGTACATACCCATCGAAGCCGCCACCAGAGGTACGTTGTCGACGATGGCACTGACCAGCCCGATGATCATCACAATGAAGTCTTGACGCCCCACCGTTTGTTCTAGCCAAGTGGCAATGGTCGACAGAATGTGGGTGTGCTCCAGCACAGCCACACTGAGCAAAATTCCGATAAAAAACACCACCGAACTCATATCAATGCGAGTGAGGGCGTGGGCCAGTGTGAGCCGCTGTTTGCGCAAGTCTTCTTCTTGGCGGTGCACCAAGTCGCCCACTAGCCACACGATACCCAAACCAAACAAGACGCCCAAAAACGGGGGCAACTGGGTGAGTGTTTTAAAAACTGGCACCAGCACCAACACGGCCATGCCCAGGAAGAACATCAAGTTGCGCTCCAACGCAGAGGTTTCAAAGGGCTCGTCTTCTGTGGAGCGTTGCGGTGAGATAACGGGGCGTGCGCCGAGAACAAAGCTGGTCACCGTCAGCGGCACCAAGAGGTTGATCATGGAGGGAATAAATAACCCTTTCATAATTTCTACAGCGGTGATTTGGCCGCCAATCCACAGCATGGTGGTGGTGACATCGCCAATGGGCGTCCACGCGCCACCGGCGTTGGCGGCGATTACGATAATGCCAGCAAAAAATAGCCGGTCGTCGCGCTTGTCGAGCAGTTTTTTCATCAACGAGACCATCACGATGGTGGTGGTCAGGTTGTCCAGAATCGAGCTCAAAAAGAACGTTACAAACCCCACCATCCACATGAGCGTTGACAACCTGGCAGTTTTGATACGCGAGGTAATTACTTCAAAGCCGTTGTGTGCATCCACCACTTCCACAATGGTCATTGCACCCATTAAAAAAAATACGATTTGGGCCGTGCCCATGAGTGATTCGTTAAGCTGGCTGCTGACTGCTTGTGCGTCAATGCTGGTAACGGCATAAATGGTCCACAACACGCCAGCTCCAATCAAGGCGGTAGCTGACTTGTTTACTTTAAGTGGGTGCTCTAGCGCAATAGCCGCATAGATGAGAAAAAAAATGACTGTAATTAGGCTTATCATAGCTGTGGGCCTCGTCAGTTATGCGTGACTAGCTATAAAAAATGTAGCGGTTTTGATGCCTGCAACGGTGAGTAACAACGAGCCCAACAGGTGCACAGCGGCTGTACCCAGCGCCGTGGCGTAGCGTTGCTGCCCCAGCATACCCACTACCTCGGCAGAGAAGCTTGAGAAGGTGGTCAGTGCACCCAGAAAACCTGTGACCAAGGCGAGCCGCCAGACAGGGTCAAGTTCTGGCAGGGCTTGAAACACAGCCACACACACACCAATCAGGTAGCCGCCGACCAAATTCGCGGTGAGAGTGCCCCAAGGAATCAAACCGCCAGGGTTGAGCCACAAGCCTAGCTGCCAACGTGCCAACGCACCTATGCAAGCACCCACGCATATAGCGAGGACCGACAGCATTATTTGTCTCCCGCTGCAATGTAGGGTGCGTCGCCCACGGTTAGGCCCGCGGTGGAGAGTTTGGCGGCTGTGGCAGGCTTGATGCCTTTGACCCGCGCCATAAGATCGATCCAACTCTTAAATGGTCCCACTTCTCGCGCTTTCAAAATACGCGCCGTGCTGCTAGGCCCTAAGCCTTTGATACCGTCTAGCTCCGCTTCGCTAGCACGATTGACATCAACTGCAAAGCTGGCACTGCCCCAAAGAACTGAGGCCAAAAGCCCCCATCGAACGAAAGACCGACAGAAACTTTGCAACATGGGAGGCCTTGATGGAAGGTTAATGGAAATGGTGGTGAGAGCCAGAGTCGTCTGTCAGGCGTCAGTAGGTCTTTGCCATCCACTGCACGTACTTGGCTACACCGGTTTGCACGTCTACAAAGGCGTGGTCGCAGCCGGTGGCGCGCAGGGCCGTTAAGTCGGCTTGGGTGTAGCACTGGTATTTGCCACGCAGCGCATCGGGGAAGGTGATGTACTCCACCAGGCCTTGCTCGGCAATGCTGTCCAGCGGTAATGCAGCTTCACCTTGGAGCGCGCGCATAGCGTTGACCACCGAGGAAGCCACATCATTGAAGGGCTGCGCCCGACCTGAGCCCAGATTGAATATGCCGGACTGCGACGGATGGTCAAAGAACCACAAGTTGACGGCGACAACGTCGTCAATAAAGACGAAATCGCGCATCTGCCCGCCTTGGGGGTAGCCGCCGTATTCTCCAAATAGCTTGACCTTACCTTCGGCTTTGAACTGGTTGTATTGATGAAAAGCCACGCTGGCCATGCGTCCCTTGTGCTGTTCGCGCGGGCCGTACACGTTGAAATACCGGAACCCAACCACTTGGTGTGTTTTGCCAGCCTTGGTTCGCTGGAAGTTGTTCCCGCACTCCCGGCGCATGCGCTGGTCGAATAGCAGCTTGGAGTAGCCATACACATTGAGTGGTGCTTCGAACGCAGGGTCTTCGCGAAAGGTATCCGAGCCACCATACGTAGCGGCGCTGGAGGCATACAACAGGCGCGCGCCACGCTTTTGACAGGCTTCGAACAGATTCCACGACAGCGTGTAGTTGTTTGCCATCATGTATTTGCCGTCAGTTTCCATGGTGTCGCTACAAGCGCCTTCATGGAACACGGCTTCTATTTGGCCGTAGTGGCCGGATGCAAACGCGTCGTAAAAATAATCAGCGTCCACATAGTCAGCAATTTTCAGGTCGGCCAGGTTTCGAAACTTGTCGCCTTGTTTCATGTCATCCACAGCAATGATGTCGTCAATGCCACGGGCATTGAGTCCGGCAATGATGTTGCTGCCAATAAAGCCGGCTGCGCCGGTAACAACGATACGGGTCATGCAAACAACTCCTCATAGGATACGGTGGCAGTCCCAAACTTACCCACAACCAAGCCACCAGCTCGGTTGGCCAGTGGTAACGCATTGCGCAAGCTTATGCCCGCGGCAGCCAGTGATGCCATTGTGGCAATAACCGTGTCGCCTGCCCCGGTAACGTCAAACACTTCGCGTGCTTGGGCACTGACATGTAGTTCTCCATCGGCATCGAAGAGCGTCATGCCTTCCTCGCTGCGGGTTAGTAGTACAGCATCTAGTTTCAATTGAGCGCGTAGGTTATGGGCTTTGGTGCGCAGTTCATCTTCGCTGCTCCAGCTGCCTATGACTTGCTGTAATTCAGCACGGTTTGGTGTGATGACGCTGGCCCCTTGGTAGCGAGAATAGTCACTGCCCTTGGGGTCAATCAATATGGGTATGCCGCACGCACGGGCTTGGGCCAGCATGTCGCTAACGTGGGCAAGACCGCCTTTGCCATAGTCAGAAAACAGCACCGCGCCGTGCTCTGGCAGCAGTCGCGTGAAGGTGGCGGTTTGGGTAGCGAGAATTTCGCTTTTTGGCGTGT
Source organism: Pseudomonadota bacterium (assembly GCA_041181325.1). GTDB lineage: Bacteria > Pseudomonadota > Gammaproteobacteria > Burkholderiales > Burkholderiaceae_C > Allorhodoferax. The sequence continues at coordinate 2,136 of JBEGPS010000202.1, read as the reverse complement.
TTTCAAAGTCCAGACGCAATAGCTGCTGCTGGCGGCCAATGATGCGTAGCTTGACAGTGGTTTTAAGGTCTGCATCACGCCCAAAGTGGGTGCTGATGCCGGTTTTCGCCACCAAGGCCTCTAGCTTGTGACTTGCCTCATCATCACCCACCACGGTGAGTAATGAGGCCTGGGCGCCCAGAGTGAGCACGTTATAAGCCACGTTTGCAGCACCACCGTTGCGCTCTTCTTCTCGTGTGATCCGCACCACGGGCACGGGTGCTTCGGGGCTGATGCGATCTACAGCGCCATACCAATAGCGGTCTAGCATTACGTCGCCTACTACGAGTACGCGGGCACGGGCCAATTCTTTTTTTGAAATTGTCATGGTGGTCATAGTTCTTCTACGCGGCGTGCTGGGTAGCTGTCCCACGCTTGGCAGCCAGGGCATTGCCAAAAATGTTGTTTAGCCTCAAAGCCGCAGGCCGCACAGCGGTAGCGGGTCAGCGGCTTCACAGCATGGTCTAGGGCGCGCTGCACTTGGGGGTGAAATTGTTCGTGTTCCAATTTTTCGCCTGCAATCCACTTGGCTGCCGCTACCAACGAGGGTTCGTGTTCCAAATGGCGTGCGTACCAGTCGCGTGCGGTGGATGTCGACTCGCCTTGTGCAGCCTCTAGGGCAACGATGGCATCAAGTACATCCAGTGATGCATTTTGGCTGTATGTAGATTGCAAGCGTTGTAATGCCTGGGGAATTTTTTGTGCAACTACGGCGTACTGGGCGAGCAGGGGGGCTATCAACCCAACGGCTGCAGGCGCTGCAGCCAAGGCTTCTATCAGCGTATCGTAGGCCAGTTCAGCCTGAGACTGGCTGAAGTGCAGGCTTGCCTTGTCCATGCGAGGGCGTGGTGCTTCGGGCGCAGTTTCTGTTGCTTGAATTAACAAGTCCAAAGCCTTATCGAGCTCTCCAGCAGAAGTCAGTGTTGCGGCTTGTTCGCACAGGTAGTGCGACAAGCGGCCTTTGAAGCTACCTTGGCCAGACGACTCCAGCTTTTCAGCGATGACTGCAGCATGTGCCCAATCGCGCGAACGCTCGTAGTTGGCTAGCAACGCCAAGCGCGCCTGGGCTTCAAACCGTGTGCCTTCAAGCTTGAGCAAGGCATCTTCAGCGCGGTCCAGCAAGCCAGCTTTGAGGTAGTCCAGCGCCAGTGCGTGTTGTGCACGGTACCGGTCATCCTGGCTCAGATCGCCACGCGATAGCAGGTGCTGGTGCACACGCACTGCACGCTCATACTCGCCCCGGCGTCGGAATAAATTGCCTAATGCAAAGTGCAACTCAGACGTGTCTGGGTCGTTTTGTACAGCCTCGATAAAAGCGTCAATTGCTTGGTCTTGCTGCTCGTTGAGCAAGAAATTCAGGCCCTTAAAGTAGGCTTTGGGAGCTTGCTTGTTTTCCATGCGCAGTTGACGCAAGTCCATGCGGGATGCCAGCCAGCCCAGCACAAATGCCACGGGCATGCCCATCAAAATCAGCGTAATGTCAAAGTCCATCGGGGCGGGCCGCAGGTTGCTTCTCTATGCTAGCGCTCAGGGCCGTCGCCGCAGAAGCGGCCATATCGCGCGCATGCGCAGCGGCACTGCGATGGCTCCACCAGCGTGGCACCATGCCCAGAACGCCGATGACCAAGCCTGATGCAAATGCGCTTAGCACTACCAACACCATGGGAGCGGTCCAGCGGGTTCCAAAGAAAAAATACACCGTTGCATCAGCCTGATTGTTCAGGGCGAAAGCAAAAAGAGTAAAAAAAATGGCCCCCTTAAGCAACCATTTAAAGAGCCATGCGATGTGTTTCATTCATCTCCTCGGTGCGCTCGTCCACGGCTTCTCTCAGAGCCTTACCAGGTTTGAAGTGCGGGACTCGTTTTTCAGGAATGGCCACACTTTCACCACTGCGGGGATTGCGGCCCATGCGGGGCGGGCGACGGCTGATAGAAAAACTGCCAAAGCCACGAATCTCAATCCGGTGGCCGCGCACCAATGCGTCGTTCATCGCATCCAGAATAGCCTTTACGGCGAATTCGGCATCGCGATGGGTCAATTGGCTAAACCGGTTGGCCAATTCTTCAACGAGGTCGGAGCGTGTCATGGAGCAAAAA
>JBEGPS010000201.1:0-7715 GCA_041181325.1 Pseudomonadota bacterium | reverse complement strand
CAGTAACGATCCCAATCTGCAAAATATTCCGATTCGCACGCCTGAGGGTAGGCGTGTGCGTGAGGCCTTTGTGGCCCCGGCGGGCAGCGTGATTGCCAGCGCCGATTACAGCCAGATTGAGTTGCGCATCATGGCCCATATCAGCGGCGACGAAGCGCTGCTCAGTGCCTTTGCCGCCGGGCTGGACGTGCACCGTGCCACGGCGGCCGAGGTGTTTGGCGTGCCGGTAGACCAGGTGAGCAGCGAGCAGCGCCGCTACGCCAAGGTGATTAACTTCGGTCTGATTTACGGTATGAGCGCGTTTGGTTTGGCGCGCAATCTGGGCATCGACAACACGGCGGCCAAAAACTACATCTCCCGCTATTTTGAGCGCTACCCCGGCGTGAAGCGCTATATGGAAACCACGCGCGAGCGTGCCCGTGCCCAGGGTTATGTGGAAACCGTGTTCGGCAGGCGGCTGCAACTGGCGGGCATTCAAAGCGCCAAAGGCGCGCAGTTGGCCGGTCTGGAGCGTGCTGCCATTAACGCGCCTATGCAGGGAACAGCGGCCGACCTGATCAAAATGAGCATGGTGAAAGTGCAGCAGGTGCTGGACGCCGAGCAACGGGGCACCAAAATGATCATGCAAGTGCATGACGAGCTCGTGTTTGAGGTGCCTTCAGGAGAGGTGGATTGGCTCAAGCTTGAGATTCCACGCCTGATGGCAGGCGTTGCTCATCTCAAGGTACCGTTGCTGGCCGAAGTAGGGGTAGGTCCCAACTGGGATAAAGCGCATTGAGTTTATAAAAATAAGGTCTTAAGCGATCACACTACTGCGCTTGTACGTGTTTATCTAAACTGCGAAATGATGTAACCCAAGGAGATTTGTAAATTGAATTCCAACCTCAAAACCGACTTTGATGCCCTGCTCCCCAGCGGTGCATCTACTGAAAACGGTGCTACCCGACGTACTGCCCTGAAAGCGGCATTAGGCGTGGGCTATGCCGCAACCGCTGTACCTATCATGGCGCAAACCGCCGTCAAAACGCCATCCACTGGCTTGCGTGTGGGTGAAACCTTGATGGAGTCCGACGGTTTTCCCATCCCCGTGTATTTCGCGGCACCCGAAGGTAAAAAGAACCTGCCCGTGATTCTGGTGATTCAAGAAATTTTCGGCGTTCACGAATACATTGCCGATACTTGCCGCCGCTTTGCAAAGGCCGGGTATTTGGCCATTGCCCCCGAGCTGTACGCCCGCCAGGGCGACCCTATGAAATACGGCGACATGGCCAAGCTGATGGCCGAAGTAGTGTCCAAGGTGCCTGATGCGCAGGTGATGGGTGACTTGGATGCCGCCGTCAAATGGGCTGGCGAAAACGGCGGCAACCTGAAGAAAGTGGGCATCACCGGCTTCTGCTGGGGTGGCCGCATCACTTGGCTTTACGCAGAGCAAAGCAAAAACATCAAAGCCGGTGTAGCCTGGTATGGCCGTTTGGTGGGCGCGCCCAGTGCGTTGACACCCAAGCACCCGCTGGAATTGGCGTCTGCTCTCAAAGCACCTGTGTTGGGTTTGTATGGCGGGCAAGACGGAGGCATTCCGCTCACCACCGTGAACGAGATGAAAGACGCGCTTGCCGCCGCAGGTGCCAAGGGCAATGCAGCCGCTAAAGCCTCCGAGTTCGTGGTGTACCCGCAAGCCCCTCATGCTTTTCACGCCGACTACCGCCCAAGCTACCGAAAAGATGCGGCAGAAGACGGCTTTAAGCGCGCGCTGGAGTGGTTCAAGGCCAAGGGCGTGGCTTGATTCTCTGGCCAACGCGCCTGCCAAGAAGGCCGCCGTAAGGCGGCTTTTTCGTTGTGGGGCACAATTGGCGGTCTGAATTTATGAACAAAAAGGGCGTTCGCCCTCGTACAGATTGCGTAACCAGCTATGACTTTGATAGCAATTTTATTGGGTACTTTGGCCGCCGGCATTGGTAGCGTGTGGCTGGCTGCTGCCTTGAGCTTTGGCGCACTGGGCCGTTACACCCAGCACATGCTGAGTTTGGCGGCCGGGTCGCTGCTAGCGACTGCGTTTATGCACCTGTTGCCAGAGGCTTTTGAGAGCGACGCCGGGGCTCACGATTTGTTCATGATGCTGCTCATTGGGTTGCTGTTTTTCTTTCTGCTGGACAAGGCCGAACTGTGGCACCACGGGCATGAACACCACCACGGTGACGAGCTACCCAGCCACGATCACGGTCATTCGCATGATCACGTCCACACACACACAAACGTACAAGGCCAAGCAAAAAGCCCTGATGCAACTGCGCCTCGCGCTGCCGGCAGTTGGGCCGTGCTGACCGGTGACAGCGTGCACTGTTTTGGTGATGGTGTGCTGATTGCTTCGGCCTTCATGGCTGACATGCGCTTGGGCGTGATTGCGTCGCTGGCCGTGCTGGCCCACGAGGTGCCCCACCACATGGGCGATTTGATGGTGCTGCGTGCTGGTTCTAGCAACCGCCAAGCCGCGTTGCTCAAGGTGTCATTGGCCGGGGCTGTCACCGCGCTGGGCGGGCTGATCGGATTCTGGCTGGTTGAGCAATTGCAAGACTTTTTGCCCTACTTTTTGGTGGTGGCTTCCAGCAGCTTTATTTACGTGGCACTTGCCGATTTGATTCCCCAACTGCAAAAGCGACTCACCCTGCTGCAGACAGTGGCCCAAGTGGCGTGGCTGGGGACAGGCATTGCGCTGGTGATGCTGGTCAGTGGCATGGCTCACGCGCATTGAGCCTTTTTTTATTGAATTTGTACGCAGCCTTTACCTCTCAGCTATGAACCCATTTTCACCCTTCACACTGGCCGCACTGGCCCAAGAATTTGGCACCCCACTGTGGGTGTACGACGCGGCCACCATCACGCGCCAAATTCAGGCGCTCAAGCAATTTGACGTGGTGCGTTTTGCCCAAAAAGCCAACTCCAACACCCACATCCTGCGGCTCATGAAAAACCTGGGCGTGTCGGTGGATTCAGTGTCGTTGGGCGAGGTGGAGCGGGCGCTGGCCGCAGGGTTCAAGCCCGGACTCCATGATGGTCATGCCGACATCGTGTTCACCGCCGACCTGTTGGACCGCACCACGCTGCCACGCCTGGTGGAGCTGGGCATTCCGGTGAATTGCGGCTCAGTGGACATGCTGGACCAGCTGGGTGCTGTGAGCCCCGGCCACCCAGTGTGGCTGCGTATCAACCCCGGTTTTGGCCATGGCCACAGCAACAAAACCAACACCGGCGGCGAGCACAGCAAGCACGGCATCTGGCACACCGATCTGCCCGTCGCGCTGGCCAAAGTGCGCAGCAACGGCCTGGCACTGCAAGGCCTGCACATGCACATCGGTTCGGGCGTGGACTACTCGCATCTGCAAGAGGTGTGCGGCGCGATGATTGCGCTGGTAGAAACCGTCAAGGCGCAGGGCACGGACTTGCACGCCATTTCTGCTGGTGGGGGGCTGTCGATTCCCTACCAAGCGGGCGAGCCCACGATTGACACCGAACACTACTTTTCTCTGTGGGACGCTGCGCGCCAAACTATTGCCACGCTCTTGGGCCACGCGGTAGCGTTGGAGCTGGAGCCGGGCCGCTATTTGGTAGCGGAGAGCGGCGTGTTGGTCAGCGAAGTGCGTGCCGTCAAAAACCAGGGCAGCGCGCATTTTGTGATGGTGGACGCAGGATTTAGCGACCTGATGCGCCCCTCCATGTACGGCAGCCACCACGGCATGGAGTTCATCCACGCCGATGGCACTGCGGCCACAGGGCCCACCCAGCCCACAGTGGTGGCTGGACCTTTGTGCGAATCTGGCGATGTATTTACCCAAGGCGAAGGTGGCGTGGTGCTGAACCGCGATTTGCCGGTTGCCCAGGTGGGCGACTATTTGGTGTTGCACGACACGGGCGCGTACGGTGCATCCATGTCATCAAACTACAACACGCGTCCGCTGATTCCCGAGGTGATGGTGGAGGGCGGCCAAGCCCGCGTGATTCGCCGCAAGCAGACGGTGGCTGAGCTGATCGCGCTAGAAAGCGTTTAAGTGAGCGCCCCTGGGGGCTGGTTCTAGCCTTGCGCCACCGGCAGCGCGGGGTTGTTGCTCCACTCGCTCCAGCTACCCGCAAACAGGGCCGTGCGCCCCAAGCCGGCCACTTCCATCGCCAGCAAATTCGGCACCGCGCTCACGCCACTCCCGCAGTGGTGCACCACAGTGGCCGGGTCGCGGTCACCTAGCAAAGCCAGAAATTCAGCGCGTAATTGATCGGCCGGTTTGAATTTGCCGTCTTCACCGAAGTTGGACGTGAACGGGCGGTTCAGCGCACCGGGTATGTGGCCCGCCACCGGGTCCAGCGGTTCCACTTCACCCCTAAAGCGCGGTGCGCCACGGGCGTCGATCAGGTTTTGTGTGGCGTGCCCCAGATTTTTTGCTACAGTTTCAATAGCTGCTTGCGCATATCCGGCGTGGGCTGGAACGTAGTTTGACTTGTTTTTTGCAGTTTCAAGGCCATGGGAGACGGCACCACCTGCAGCCTGCCAAGCCTGTAGCCCACCATCCAGCACGGCCACGTTGTCATGGCCCAGCCATTTGAGCATCCACCACAGGCGGCCACAGTAGTTGACCCCTTGGCGGTCGTACACCACGGCTTGCGTGGTGTTGTTGAAGCCCACGCTGCCCAGCCAGGTGGCGAAGTTTTCGCGCGAAGGCAAAGGGTGGCGCCCACCGGACGCGGCGCCGGTCACTGTTTTGTCACCCTTGGCGCTCAGCGCCGTGTCCAAGTGCGCATACACCGCGCCGGGAATGTGCGCTTGTAGGTACTGCGAGGTGCCAGCGTCGGGTTGCATCAAATCGAAACTGCAGTCAAACACCATGCACGGCTGGCCACTAGCGAGCAAGGTTTGCAGTTCGGGGGCAGAAATCAGGGTGGTGAATTGGGTCATGGTGGGTGCTCCTAGGTTTGCGTGTCCAAGCCGCGCAGTGTTGTGAACCACTGTGCGTCCTCGGCAATGGCGGTTTTTGCTTTTTCGTGCTCTTGCTGGTCTAGAAATCGGGTTTCGCGCAAGCGGTATTCAATCGTTGGCAGTGACAAGATACCCGCTGCAATACCCGCGCGTATCCACTCGCGGTCTTTGGGTTCGCTGCGTGCGTACTTGGAGATGGCGCAGTCGTTGGGCTCCAGATATTTCACTTTCACCCCTGAGGGCAACACCTGGCGAATCAGTCGTTGCTGCCAGCCTTCGGGCAGGGTCGGCAAATAGGGGCTGACCGCGTCAAAGTAGTAGCCATAGGTTTGGTGAAACGCGCTGTCTTCGCCAAAGTGGGCTGAAAATTCTTGCGCGCGTTGTGGGTCGCGCTCGGGGTAGGCGTCTACTTCCATCGACCAGGTCATGCGCGCTGGCAAGCCCTCGCCGGACAGGCCCAAGGCCGACAGGCTACCCACCACCACAAATTCGTCCAGGCCACTGGTATCGCGAATCTTGCCGAGCAGAAAATCGATGTCTTGCGTGTTCATACCGCACCCACGGCAAAGGGCGTGTTTTGCCGCATGGCAGGGCCCCAAGCTTCTTCCAGTACGTCGTCCCGTGCGTCGTCCATGTGGAGCATGCTGTGGGCTATGGCGCTGGGATCGGCCGCCAGAATGTGTTGCCAGCGGTCGATGTACACCGGGCTGCACAGTTGCTTGTCCCTCCACAGCTGCACCATGCGCAGTGCGTTCGCTTTCAAGGCTTGGGCCTCGTCGCCACCTAAAGCGAGTTTCACAGCGATCTTTAAATGCTTTTCCCGGGAGGCAGCTTGCTTGGCTTGCAGTTCTGCACGTGCTTGGCGGCGCAAGGCAATGTCAGGCGGCTCCGACAAGATGCCCACTTCAGCTCCCAGCACGCGCGCTGCGCCTTGAATGCTGGACGCCTGTGCGTCCTTGCCCTTTTCGATTTGAATCAACGTGGTGCGGCTGATGCCCGCTGCCGTTGCCAGCGCTTCTTGCGACAGCGACTGGGCCATGCGCAGGGCGCGTAGCGTGACTCCAATGTTTTGCAAAGCGGCAGACATGTGTGGAATTCTAACCATGTACAGAATTTTAGTCACCATCCCCTGACACATATGCAGGCATGTCTGCTGGATATTGTGGGGCTCAGTGCTCCTCAGGTGGAGTGTTGGGCATTGCCCGTGAACGCAAAATAGTGGCCAAAATGCCGCTGGTCACGATAACGGCAATGCCCGCCCAGCCCATGGGGGCGATGGTGTCGCCAAATATCAGCAGGCTGAAAATCACGGCAAACACAATGCCCGAATACTGCATGCTGGCCACCACCAGCGTGGAGCCTTTGCGGTAGGCCCGCGTCATGCTCCACTGGCCCAGCGATGCCAAGATGCCAATGGGCACCACCCATGCGGCGTCTTGCCAGCGCACCTCGGCCCACGGGGTCACCTCGGTAAACAGCACGCCCACCAGGCCCACCAGGGTGGTGCCTACGGAAAAGTAAAACACGGTGCGTTCTTCGGGTTCGCCCACTTTGCCCAGGGCCGTGACTTGCATGTACGCCAGCGCCGCGCCCATGCCCGAGAGCAAACCAATTACCCCGGCAAACAGCTGGTTGTGGTCAATGGTGGGGCGCAGGGTCATCACCACGCCCACAAAGCCCAGCATCACCGTGCCCAACAGCGGGCCTTGCTTTTCTGATTGGCCGTAGAGCAGCGCGCCGCCCACGATAAAAGCCGCTACCCACACACCGCTCATGTAGTTCAGCGTCATGGCCGTGGCCAGCGGCAGGTGGGCAATGGCATAAAACCACGAACTGAGCGACAGTACGCCAATGGTGCTGCGCCACAAATGCATCATGGGCACAGGGGTGCGCAGGGCGGCACCGCGTGCCCGCAACACAATGCCCATGAAAATGATGCTGACAATTCCGCGGTAAAAAATCAGCTCAAAGGTGCTAAAGCTGTTAGACGCGAACTTGATGCCCACCGCCATGGAGGCAAATAGGAACGACGCCAACACCATCCATAGGGCTTGCACTAGACAGTCCCCATCTTGCCCCGGTACCACTCGTGGAAGTGCTGCATGCCGTCTTCCATTGGGCTTTGGTAGGGGCCGACTTCGTTGTCACCGCGCGCATACAGTGCGCTGCGGCCTGCGTCCATGCGCTCAGCAATTTCATCGTCTTCGATGCAGGTTTCCATGTAGGCGGCCTGCTGGGCTTCGACGAATTCGCGTTCAAACGCGGCAATTTCTTCGGGGTAGTAAAACTCCACCATGTTCATGGTTTTGTTCGGCCCCATGGGGACTAAGGTAGAGACGGTTAGCACATGCGGATACCACTCCACCATGATGTGCGGGTAATAGGTGAGCCAGATGGCGCCTTGCTTGGGCGGCACACCATTGCGGTAATTGAGCAGGGCGTTTTGCCAGCGCTCGTACACCGGTGATCCGCCGGTGGCGTCGGCCTTGCCCAGGCGGTTGGCCACACCCACGGTTTGCACCGAGTAGTTGTCTTTGAACTCCCAGCGCAGGTCGTCACAGGTGACAAACTGGCCCAGCCCGGGGTGAAAGGGGCCTACGTGGTAGTCCTCCAGGTACACCTCAATGAAGGTCTTCCAGTTGTAGTTGCACTCGTGCATCTCCACTTTGTCGAGCACGTAGCCGTCAAAGCTCAGGTCGGCACGTGGGCCCATATGGGCCAGTTGGGCCGCAACGTCTACACCGCCTTGGGCACG
>JBEGPS010000200.1:0-3972 GCA_041181325.1 Pseudomonadota bacterium | reverse complement strand
AGCATTGACGCGCTGGTGGCGCAAGTCATGGCACAGGTGCAGCCGGGCGACCACATTCTGTGCATGAGCAACGGGGGGTTTGGTGACATTCACCGAAAGCTGCTCGATTTGCTACAAAAATAATAGCTAACTATTCATATCTGGCGGTCGCTAGCATCATATAAAACCCTAAATTGATTAGACTCCGCTTTATGCCATTGGCCAGACTATGCTCAAGATGGCCCCTCCCTCGTCGCCAGGGGACAAGGTCAGGGTGGCGCCCAGCGCTTGGGCGCGCGCCTGCATGCTGGGTAGGCCCAGCCCGGGCAGCCCCAAGGCAGGTGCGCTTAAACCCACCCCGTTGTCAATCAGGCGCAGCACCACCGTGGGTGTGGGCGACGTTTGCCAGCGGGCCTGCATCACCACCCGGCTGGCTTTGGCATGCTTGATGACATTGGTAAAGCCTTCCAGCAAGATGCGCTGCACTTGCAAAATTTGCGGCGGCTCAAGGCCGGGAATGGGCGGCAGACTGTCCACTTCCCACTGCATTTCTATCCCCGCCGCCTGCAAGCGCGGCTGTAGGCGATAGCGCAATGTAGCCAGCACTGCCGTCAAATCGCTTTGCATGGGCTGCAACGAGTCGACCGCCATACGCATCTCGTCCAAGGCGTGGCGCACTTGCTCTTCTAGCACCGCCGGCTGCACCTTGTCTTGGTGAACCAGACTGAGCAAACCCACCAATTGGGAGCCAATGCCATCGTGAATCTCGCGCATGATGCGTTGGCGCTCGCCCAGCACCACGCGCTCTTGGTGCTCTTGACGCAAGGACTCAAAGGTGTCCGTGAGCAACTGCTCCTTCTCAGCCACCCGCTCAGTCAGTTGGTTACTGAGTACGCGGTAGGCTTCGCTGGTGCGGCTAAAGCGCGAAACCACCAGCACGGCAAGAAAAAGCACAAAGACAAACATCGCGTGAGGCGTGAAGGCCAAGGTCGACCCACCCCACAGGCCCATCCGCACACGCAACAAATCATGGGTGCCAGCCAAAAGGGTCATGCCACCGGCTGACAGCAACCACCAAGCCTCCAAGCGCCGCCGCTGCCACGCCTCTTGCAGCACCACAACAAAGCAAGCCAACCCAATAGCCTCCAGCATCACCAACGCCAAAGTCCACAGCGCAGGAATTCCCAAACCAAACGACAACGCGACCAGCGCGGCCATGGCACCCAACACGATCTGGTTGGCACACACCAGCCAAGCAATGTGCCGGTCCAATGCCAGCAGCACAAAGCGTGCCATTAAGCCCAGCTGCAACCCATAGGCCAATGCCAACACTGCTCCCCACCAGGGCCAGGGCAACGGGGTGTTTTGTAACCACTGGTCCAAGGGGCGCACGGCCCCGCACAGCGCTGCCACGCTGAAGTAACCGAACATCGGATCGCGTTGGCGCCACCATAGCCCGGCGGTGAGCCCGCCCATCAACAGCAAGCAGGCAGCGTAGGCGGCTGCAGTGCCCTGGGTCCAAAACTGCTGGCGCTCTTGCATGGCCAACATGGCTGCCAGCGGCCCCAACACCACTGGCGACAGACCAGCACCACGGGAGGCCTGGGCATAGATATCAATCACTACTTCTTGTGGCCCCGCACCTTGCAACAACGGACTGGGCAAGGCCAACACCCGGCTAAATTTGCTGCTGTCAAACACCGTAGAGCCCGGTTCGCCCCACTGCTGCAGCTGCACACCATTGAGCGTAACGCTGGTCTGGTTGCCCGCGCGTTCAAGATACAGGCCCAGGGCTTGACCGTCTAACACCGTACCGGCAGGCACCGTCAATGTATAGCGCGCCCGCCCGCCATGCCCAGGAAATGCACTGTCCCACCGGTGGCGCAGGGTGACCTGTGCCTGCTGGGGCGCGAGTCCATCGGGTTCAAGCAGTGCCTGCGCCCTTGTCAGCGTTTGAACACCCGGAGATTCAGGCACGCTCAGCTGCGGGCCCATTACCCAGGCCAATAGCAGGCCAAGTACCAGCAGCAGCGCTACGCTCAGGCCAGCAAACCGCACTGACGTGCCTCAAAAACAGCTTCGGCTTTGTTGTGCACTCCCAGCTTGGTGTAAATGTTGCGCACGTGGGACTGCACCGTAGAAACAGAGACACCCATGCGGTCTGCGATTTCCAGATAGATGAAGCCACGCGCAATCAAATCCAATACTTCTGACTCACGCGGCGAGAGCCCTTCTACCTTGCCTATCTCGGTAGGCAGATTCCTCGCTGCCGCTTTGGAAATTGGCTCAGGCATCGCACTGAGGGGACGCACCGCTTGCCAGCGCGCCAACAATTGCCGGGCAATGATGGGGGTCATGGGCGACCCGCCTGCGTGCAGGCTTTGCACATGGCTGGCCAAGTCCGCCTCAGTGCCGTCTTTGAGCAAATAGCCGCGTGCACCCGCCTCAAAGGCTGCCAACATGCTGGCCTCGTCACCAAACATGGTGATGACCATGGCAGAGCAGGCGGGCTGCAGCTGGCGCGCCTCACGTATGACTTCCAAGCCAGAGCGATCTGGCAGACCCAAGTCCACCAACAACACGTTTACTTCGTGGTGGGCCAGCCACTCCAGCACTTGCGCCGCTGTGCCCGCTGCAAACAGCAATTGCAACGTGGGGGCCTGTGCAATGACCTGTACCAATCGCTCACGAATGCGCACATCGTCTTCGACCAGGGCCACAGTAACTATATTCATACGCACATCTTGCCATGAGTCAGCGTCTTCTTTCTTTAAACCACACCCCATAAACAGCGTAGGTATGGCGGTTGGCAATTTTGTGGCTGGGCAACACAATAGTGCCGTCAACCCCAAGGAGCCGCTGGTGACCACACCACTGAACATTGCTTTTACTTCGTGCTGTGACGCTGTGCGTGACGCAACGCAATCCGCTTGGACCGCCCTGGCGGCGCTAGATCCGAGTCACATCGTTTTACTCGGTGACAGCATTTATATGGACTATGGCTTGGGGGACCATATTCGCAATGGCCAGGCCATCAATTTGCCATTGGCGAAATTTTCGCAGCGCATGCATGGCTACTATGCCCAGCAATGGGCAGTCCAAAATTTTCAACAGGCACTGTCGGGGCGGACAGTGCATGCGATTTGGGATGACCACGACCTAGGCTGCGACAACGGGCGCTGCCTGCAGCCCGACGTAGCAATTGACGCCAACCCCGAAAACGAGAGTCCAACAAACTCACGTTACATGCCGCCCGAATACCGCCAATGCGCCAGGGCGCTGTTTGCGCAATTTCGCCAAGTTTTAGTCGAGAAACCGGCCAATTACCCCGGCAACCCGCTGCCCGACGGCGTAGCCAAGCAAGACCTGGGTAGCATTGCCACAACGGTTGACCTCGCCCCGGGTGTACGCCTTCACCTGACCGATGGCCGCACTTTTCGCCCGTTGGCGGGCCATTACAACAGCCTGTTGGGCGAATCCCAACGGCAGGCGCTGCAGAACGCGTTGCTGCCCGAGCCTGGCATCAATCTCATCGCCAGTGGCACCACGCTCAAAGACTGGAAGTCGTACTACCCGGATTACGTTTGGCTGCGCGCGCAAGCCAAAACGCACCGCATTCTGGTGCTCAGCGGCGACATCCATGAGCCCGACTTCCGACAACTCGGACGCTTGTTCGAAGCCACCGCCAGCGCCATGGCCCAACCCGCGGACATCACGGCCTTGGCGGGCAAAAAATCAGAGGTTTTTGCGTTGCTAACAATAGACGAAACAACCTTGAGCATGAATTGGTGGGTCGAGGGCCAGCACAAAGTAGCCGACACCCAACGAATCAGCCGCGACAGCTGGCAACTCATGAACTGAGTTATTTGGCGTTGCGGCGCGCCTTCACCGCGGCAGACAGCACCTCCAAAGACTCAAGTGAATCGTCCCAACCCAGGCAGGCGTCGGTAATGCTCTTGCCATATTCCAGTTGGCTGGAGTCGTCTTTGCCGG
>JBEGPS010000199.1:0-2668 GCA_041181325.1 Pseudomonadota bacterium | reverse complement strand
CTTCGCGCATGCGGTTGAGGATGGCGTTGTAGTTGCCAATGGAGTGACCCACCAGCAGGGTGGCGGCGTCTTCCAGCGTTTGTCGGATTTTTTCGCCGCCGGGCACTTCGCCCACGCCAGTGTTGCCGCTGCTATCGGTCAGGATGACGATGTTGCGGGTGAAAAATGGAGCGTGCGCCCCGCTCAGGTTCATCAGCATGCCGTCGTGGCCTGCGACAGGAATCACGCGCAAGGCGGTGATGGTGGGTGCGCCTTGCACGGCGCCAGAGTCAGTTGGGGTCATGGTCAGTCTCCTTGGCAGGGCGCTCAATACAATAAATGGGTGGCACCCCTACACATAAGACATCATACAACTAAACCACACCACTAGACAACCTCAGTTTGGGCTTTGCGCAGGCGGTCTTTGCTGTTGGCCAAGTGCGTGCGCATCGCGGCGCGGGCCGAATCTACGTCCTGGTTGCGAATCGCGTTAAAGATGTATTCATGCTCGCCATGCACCCGACGCAAATATGCCAAGCGCCCTTCGGGCGCGCTGCTGGCGGTGTTGATGCGGGTGCGCGGGATGATCATGGTGCCCAGGTAGGTCATCAAATCCGCAAAGTGCCGGTTGCCGGTGGCTTTGGCCACTTCCATGTGAAAGGCAAAGTCCGACGGCACGGCATCGGAGTCTTCTTCAATCGACTTTTGAAATGCGTCCAGCATGGCTTGCATGGCCTGCAAATTGGCATCGGTGCGGCGCTGAGCAGCCAGGCCGGCGGCCTCCGTCTCCAGTGAAATACGCAGTTCCAATAGGGCAATCACGTCGGCCACGGTGGCAAAGTCTACGTCCGCAATTTGAAAATTGCCGCTGCTTTGCGGGGCCAGTGCAAAGGTGCCCACGCCGTGGCGCGTTTCTACCAACCGGTTAGCCTGCAGGCGCGAAATGGCCTCGCGCACCACAGTGCGGCTCACGTCAAAGCGGCCCATGATTTCGGACTCAGTGGGCAACTTACTGCCAGGCTGGATAGCACCTTCGCGAATGCTGGCGGCCAGACTTTCCACCACTTCATTGACCAAGCCTTTGACGCGGCGCGGGCGCTGCTCTTGCATGCCATCGGCAGAAAAGGCGATGGCAGCGGTTGATCTAGGGGTTTGCACTAGGTCCATGGAAAAGTCCTTGACGCGGTCTGAACAGATGACCACAATTTAACACATCAGACAACATACAACTGACAATCACGCCAGAAAATGCAATCCGGCGAAGTACACCACACTTTGCTAACCACCAGTTTCTGGTCACTCCCGTTTTGTATTCCAATTAGGAGAACATGCATGAAAAACCGAATCATTACTTTTTTGCTGGCCGCTGGCACCAGCTTTAGCGCCATAGCTTGGCCCGACAAGCCAATCACCCTGGTGGTGCCCTTTCCACCCGGCGGCTCTACCGATCTGATTGCACGCACGCTCGCCACCAAAATGGCGGAAAAACTCGGTGCGGGGTTCACGTTCATCGTGGACAACCGCGCCGGGGCCACTGGCACCATTGGCGCGTCGCAGGTGGCACGTGCACCAGCCGATGGCCATACGCTGTTTGTGTCGTCACTTGGTCCGCTCGTGATTGCGCCGCACTTGATCAAGGTGAACTACGACGCGCTCAAAGACCTGGAGCCCATCACAGTGGTGGTGCAGGCACCCAATGTGTTGGTAGTACCTGCAGCGTCAGCGCGTAAATCAATTGCTGAAGTTATTACTTACCTGAAAGCCAACCCGGACAAGATGAGTTTTGCGTCTTCGGGTAAT
Source organism: Pseudomonadota bacterium (assembly GCA_041181325.1). Lineage (GTDB taxonomy): Bacteria > Pseudomonadota > Gammaproteobacteria > Burkholderiales > Burkholderiaceae_C > Allorhodoferax. The sequence goes on along the minus strand of JBEGPS010000199.1, from coordinate 889 downwards.
GGCAGCAGCGACCACCTGACAGCTGAGTTGTTCTGGCAGCAAACCGGCACCACCGGCGTACACGTGCCCTACAAAGGCGGCGGCCCGGTCATGACCGATTTACTGGGCAACCAGGTGGAATCGTCGTTCATGAACATCAATACCGCCCTGCCGCAAATCAGGTCCGGCAAATTGCGCGCCTTGGCCATTACCAGCGCCAAGCGCTCACCCCTGTTGCCAGATGTGCCCACCCTGGAAGAAAGCGGAGTGAAAGAAGCCAACGTAAATTCTTGGCAAGCAGTGGCTGCCCCACGTGGCCTGCCCGCTGACATCAAGAAACGCCTTTATGACGCTATCGTGGCGTCCATCAAAGACCCCACTGTCACACCCAAGTTGCTGGAGCTGGGCTTTGAAGTGGTGCTCAACACGCCGGAGCAGTTCGCGGCCTATCAGGCGTCGGAATACACACGCTGGCAAAAGCTGATTACCTCGCGCAACATCAAAGCGGACTAAACATGACCACGCCCCGCAGCATTCGCATGCATGCCGACGATAACGTGGCCATCGTGGTCAACGACGGTGGACTGCCTGTGGGTGCCGTTATGCCCGATGGCCTAACGCTGGTGGACCGCGTGCCGCAGGGCCACAAGGTCGCACTGGTGGCCATAGCCAAAGACGCTGCCGTGCTGCGCTACAACGTGCCGATTGGCTATGCGCTGAAAGACATTCCCGCAGGGGCATGGGTACACGAGCGCCTGCTGCACATGCCGGAAGCGCGCTCGCTGAACTACTTGCCGCAATCCACCGCCCCGGCATGGACCGCAGAGCCGCTGACCGGTTACACCTTCGAGGGCTACCGCAACGCCGATGGCTCGGTGGGCACGCGCAACATTCTGGCCATTACCACTAC
>JBEGPS010000198.1:0-3748 GCA_041181325.1 Pseudomonadota bacterium | reverse complement strand
CCTCGTGGATTGTGCGCAAGCAGCTACTGTTTTTGTAGCATCTTCCACCGAGTCGCGGTAGTGCACCGCCACACGCCAGCCGTTGGCGGCCAACCGTAGGGCGACTTCGCGCCCCAGCAGCTTGGCAGCGCCGGTGACCAGCACGGTGGGAACAAGGGGGCATGCAGACATTGGGAGACAATTCGAAGCGATATGACAACAGCCCCGAGTTTAACGACCCCCCCATCCCTGGACACCCCGTATGGGCTTAGTGCCGCGCTCACCGACAGCATTCGGCGCAGCCTTGACGCCCAGGGCGGGTGGATGGGTTTTGACGATTTCATGGCCCAGGCGCTGTACACCCCCGGCTTGGGCTATTACGCCAACGGTTCTGCCAAGTTCGGCGCTTTTGCGCAGGGGCATATGGGTGCCGGTGGCGCCCCAGTGGCTGCGGGCAGCGACTTTGTCACCGCACCCGAGATGTCGCCTTTGTTTGGCCAAGCCTTGGCGCGCCAGGTGGCGCAAGCGCTGGAAGCCACCGGCACCGACGAGGTGTGGGAGTTTGGAGCGGGCACTGGCGCTTTGGCGTTGCAACTGCTGGACGCGTTGGGTGACAAGGTTCGCCGCTACACGATTGTGGATTTGTCTGAGTCGTTGAAAGACCGGCAGCGCAGCGCGCTGGCCGCTCACGCGGGCAAATTGCTGTGGGCCACGGAGCTACCTGTCCAGCTGCGCGGCGTGGTGGTGGGCAATGAGGTGCTGGATGCCATGCCGGTGAAGCTGTTGGTGCGCACCAGTGGCGTGTGGCATGAGCGCGGCGTTGCCTGGCATACAGGCGCGTTTGCCTGGGCCGACCGCCCCACAGCACTGCGGCCACCGGTCGAGATTGAAGGCGAGCACGACTACCTGACCGAAATTCATGTCCAGGGCGAAGCCTTTGTGCGCACGCTGGCCGACAGGTTGACGCATGGCGCAGCTTTCTTGTTGGACTATGGATTCCCCGAAGGCGAGTACTACCACCCGCAGCGCCACATGGGCACGGTGATGTGCCACCGCGCCCACCAAAGCGACGACAACCCGCTGCTGGATGTGGGCCTGAAGGACATCACCGCGCATGTCAACTTCACCGGTGCGGCGCTGGCGGCGCAAGACGCTGGGCTTGATGTGCTGGGCTATACCAATCAGGCGCACTTTTTAATAAACTGCGGGTTGGCCCAGGCCATGGAAGCAGCGCCATTGACCGAGCGCGTGGCGGCGCAAAAGCTCATCATGGAACATGAAATGGGCGAGTTTTTCAAAGTGATTGGCCTGACTGCCGGTGCGCCGTGGGATGCCATAGGTTTTGCTCGCGGTGACAAAACGCATACCTTGTAAGCGCGCGCACCGGACTGCATTGCCCGCCAATGAGTAAGCCGTCTCACAACTGAAACTGCAGGTCTCCGCCTGGTAACAAATTCGTAACCAACGAGGGCTTTTGGCAGTTAGTATGCTTGCCGTGTCCACACTTTTGAGCCCTACTGCCAACGCGATTAGAACCCTTCGCCCGTGGGGCTGGTTTGAGACGGTTTTTGAGTCGAACGAGACCAAAATCAAACGCATTGGCGTTTTGCCCGGGCAGCAAATCAGCTTGCAAAAGCACCTGCACCGCCGAGAGCATTGGGTGGTAGTGCAGGGTACAGCCACCGTCACACTGGGTGACCGACACTTTGATTTGGGCGTGGGTCATCATTGCGATATTGCCTTGGGTCAGGTGCACCGATTGGCCAATGGGACTGACAGCACCTTGGAAATCGTTGAGCTGCAATTGGGTGACTATTTGGGCGAAGATGACATCGTGCGTTTGCAAGATGATTACGGCCGTTCATAGGACAATGCAGCCTGCTTTGTTAGTCTTTTTATTTTGTTATATATGACGTCTGCTTCAAGCCCCTCGCTGGTTCAATTTTCTGCCGATATGGCAACTGTCGCCTGTGTCGACATTGGGGGTACCAAAGTCGCGGTCAGCGTGGCCGATGCCCTAGGGGTGCGTGGCAAAGTGGCTGAGCCCACAGCCAAAGTGGGCGACAACAATGCGCTGGCGCTGCAAATCATTCGCTTGGTGGGCGAGAGCTGTGCCTTGGCAGGTATCTCGGTGGCGCAGATTAACGCAGTGGGGGTTGCGTCCTGTGGTCCCTTTGTCAAACGTGATGGACTTATCGAACTCGCCACACCCAATATTTGTGGTGGTATAGCAGGCAAGGCGCGTGGGTTGCCCAATGATTGGACAACAGCATTGCTGGAAGCCCCGCTGCGTGCTGCATTTCCCAACGTGCGTGTAGAGAATGACGGCGTAGGCGCGCTGGAGGCAGAGCGCCGCTGGGGTGCGTTGCAAGGCATGGACAACTGCGCTTACGTGACCTGGAGCACCGGCATCGGCATGGGGCTGTGTGTGGATGGCCATGTGCTGCGCGGCAAAAACGGTAATGCGGGCCACGCGGGCCACACGTTCGTAAGCGATAACGACGACGCGCTGTGTGGCTGCGGCAATATGGGCGACGTAGAAGCGCTGGTGGCTGGCAATGCCATTCCACGGCGTTTTGGCGACGAAGGTTTTACTGACGCTGCTATGCTTTTTGCAGCTGCCCACGCAGGCAGTGCGCGGGCTAATGCCATTATTGATGATTTATGTCGGGTAATGGGCCGAGCGCTTTACAACATGGTCGTCACGTTGGATTTGCAGCGCATCAGCCTGGGTGGCAGCGTGTTTTGGCACCACCGTGACTTCTTGTTGCCCAAAGTGCGATCGCACATTACTGGCAAACTGCCCGCCTTGACGGGTGGGTTGGAACTGGTGCCAGCGGGCTTGGGCGAGCGCGTAGGGGACTACGCGGCCCTGGCTCTTGTGGTCAAGTCTTGAACTTCAGGGCTTGAATTTCAGCGCCAGTACTTTGTCTGCCACACACTGACCCTGTGGCTTGCCGCCGTCAGTGGCAAAGCGATAGTGAATGCCGGCATACAGGCGCGAGACCGCTGCCTCGTCCGCTGCCGCTTTAAAGCTCTTGAAGGTGCGCGGTCCCCAACCCCGGTCGTTGTGGGTGTTGTCCACAAATTCGGTATTGGCCCCAAACATCTTGTTCAGCACCGCTTGCGCTGAACTGGATTGCACGGAGTGCCCGGAGGGGTAATCAGGAAACGGGGGCGTTGGCAGCAGCGTAGGCACCCAGTTGCTATCAATCACCAGTTGCACATACGTCACAGGGCGCAGCACGTTGAGCTGGTATTTGGTCGCCCATGCCGCCACAAAGGCATCGGACATCGCGATGTTGAGCCTTGCAAAGGTTTCAGCGGCTGTGCCCAAGTCGGCTTTGCGGGCCTTGAGCAAGTCGTTGGTAATGTAGGCCCAGTGGCCCGCAGGCGTGGGCGTTTTACCCGCATCATCAGCCCAGTACAAGGCAAACTGGCGTTGCTCTTGCGTTGCAGCGGTCGCAATTTTGTAGACCTCCATGCCGTCTTTGTAAAACGCGGAGCCAGGCTGCTCGGAGTACGTGGGTGGCGGTGGGGCTGGGCAGTCCGCTGCGCCTTTCATGACAAAGGGGCGGTTCGTACCCCAGTAGGCCAGCAAGGGTGCACCAAACGCGGGTGGGGTGGCCGACCATTTGCCCGCGCCGCTGGGCGGCACGTAGATAGCGCGACTGCGTCGCACCGGGCCCCAAGCCTCATGGCCACCGTCGGTGCGTGCCCAGGTCATGATGGCCATGCCCATGAGCTTGCCAAAGGTCTCGGACCGGTT
>JBEGPS010000197.1:0-9646 GCA_041181325.1 Pseudomonadota bacterium | reverse complement strand
GTGATTTGACCGTCCGAGCGCAGGTCAAAGTGCAGCGTGTCGCACCAATCAACCAGCATGAAAGCAGATTGCAGCAGGTGGTAGCCGTCCGCACGCCGCCCAGTGATGTGCAGAAAGAGATTAAGTTTGGCAGGGGCAGGTATGTCGTAGAGCGACTGCATGGCGGGATTATCTAGCGGTCCAGAATTATTTTGAGTTCGGTGTCACCTTGCGGCGCTGCGTGGCGGGCGGTTAATCGGCCCTGCGCAAGGTTTGCGAAATCTGTCTTCCAGCCTGGCGTGTCGGTGTCTTCCCCTTGTAACCAGCGGAACAGGGCTTCGATGGGGATGTCGGTGCCAGTGACATGGTGTACCAAGGCGGACAACGATTCAAACTGAGCGGATTCGCCCCCAGTGTAAAGAGTGGCAAAGCCGGGGGCCCATTGCATGCGCGCCAGTGTGCTGCCCAAGGCGGTACTAAAGGTGAGCGAGCCATTCACTGCATTGCCTTGCAGATCAAAGTCCGAGCTGAAAGCTTGAGGTGGCGTGCTTGCCACCCGCAGGGCCAATCGACCCTGCCACTGATTGCTATTTAAGTTAAAACTGCCAGGGGCCCTAGATGGACTTGCACAGCCAGCTATAAAAATAATAGCAATTATTAATGCAATAAACCCCAAATGACGCTGACGGTAGGCCGTGGAAGCCATTATTTGACCAACCGTTTCACGGTTTCAGTCAGTGTTTCGTTGTCCGGGTTGAGTCCCATGCCTTCGTTCCAGATGCCTTGTGCTTCTGCCTTGCGACCCATGGCCCAGAGCACTTCACCCAAATGGGCAGCAATTTCGGCGTCGGGCTTGGTTTTGTAGGCGCCTTGCAAAAGTCGCAGTGCCTCATCCAAATTGCCGCTGCGAAACTCTACCCAGCCTAAGCTGTCAATAATGAAGGGATCGGTGGGGGCAAATGCCAGTGCTTTGGCAATGAGTTGGCGCGCCTCCGGCAGCTTGTCACCACGATCAGCGAGCCCGTAGCCCAGTGCGTTGTAGGCGTGGTGGTGGTCAGGTTTTGCCGCTATCACTTGCCGCAACAATTGTTCCATTTCGGCGGTTTTACCTAGTTTTTCCGCCACCATGGCTTGGTCATAAGCCAAGTCAGCGTCATCAGGATCGTTTTGTAGTGCTTGGTTTAAGAGTGCGTACGCTTGTGCAAATAACTTGTTGTCGCGTAGCAATTGCACCTCTGCGTTCAACTTGGCACGCGCATCGCTGGGTTGCAGCTCTGGCGTATCGCGCAGCAAAATTCTTGCGTCTTCGATCTTGCCTTGCTTGGCCAATAGGTTGGCGCGTAGCGTTTGTACGCGAAGGATGTCTTGGCTGCTGTTGATGCGGTCAAGGTAAGTGCGCGCATCGTCGAGGCGCTTCTCTTGCTCAGCTATCTGCGACAGCAGAAGGTAGGCTTGCACCAAGCCACGGTCGGTGCCAGCCGATTCGTCATAGCCCGCCTTGGCAGTCACCAAGCTCACATAGTGTTTTAGTGATGCTTCTGCTGCAGTGGTTTTCTTGTCCTGTATCTCCAGTGAGCCGCGCACAATCCAGCCGTCAGGGAATTCGGGTGCTAGCTGCGTGAGCAGCAGCAGCTGGCTGTAGGCTTCGCCATTGCGCTGTGCGTCCAGCAGCCTGCGGATATAGGCCATACGAATTTCGGCAGACGGCTTACCCGCGAGGGTTTTGCGAATCATTTCCTCGCCCTCTGGCAATTTGGCGTCCATCAAAGCCAGTGCCAGTGCGGCCAGGTCGTCAGATTTGACGTTAAGCGCATTGCCCCGGCGTGCGGCCTCCACGGCCCCATTGTTGTCGCCCGCCAAAAGACGCAATGCTCCAATAGCTGACCAAGCGGCCGGCCCGGTAACAGGGTTGCCCAGCTCAGCCGCGGTACCTTGCTCCATCACGCTGGCGGCCGCTGGCTTGTCACTTGCTCTTGACAAGTACCGTGACACGGTGGCGATGGCTGCAGCGCGCTCTTTGCTGGGGGTTGCAGATAGACCCCGTTGAATGGCATCTGGTAATTCGCCCAGTTTGTTGAGGCCGACCAAAATTTGAATCACATAGCGATTGGCTTCTGCGGACTTGGGAAACGCGCGTGACCACGCGTGTGCAGCTTGTAGCGCAGACTCGCCGTTGCGTGTAGATAGCGCCAATTCCACGGCGCGCTCGTACAGTCGCTCAGAGTTACTTTTTCGTGCTGCGTCGAGTATTAAAGAATAGGCTAAGCCTGGGTCGTCGTTCTGGGCGCTAAGTTCTCCAACCAGCAGTTGGTAGAACAAGGCGTTGTTGAGGGTTGAGTTGTTAACGACGTCGGCAGGTGCGGCCGCCGCGCCTGTCGAGTGCAGCGTGGCAGCTAGCAGCAAGGTTGTTAAGGTAATGCGCTTCGTGGAGGTCATCAAACCATAATAATCTATGCAGAACAATCGTACCGGCCCCAGGAATATGCATGCCCGAATTACCCGAAGTTGAAGTTACCCGACTGAGTTTTGCCGACCGAATTTCGGACGCCACCATTTTTCAAGTCGAGATGGGAAAACCGCTGCGTTGGCCGCTTGGTGTTGACCCCGATATCTTGGTCGGGCGCACCGTCCTGGGTGTTCGCAGGCGCGGCAAGTACCTGCTGCTGGATTTGAGTGATGGGCTCCTATTGCTGCATTTGGGGATGTCGGGTAGCCTTACCTTTGGCGCACAGGCCACCGCGCTGGGTGTGCATGACCATTTCAATTTGGTGACCAGTCGTGGAACTTTGCGCCTGAATGACCCGCGCCGCTTTGGAGCGGTGGTGTTTGCAAAGAGCCAAAACAGTGAAATTGCTCAAAAATTACTGAGTAAATTAGGCGTGGAACCTTTGGGAAACGATTTTGATTTGGTACAGTTTCGAGAAGGGCTGTTGCAGCGCAAAACCGCCGTCAAACAGGTGCTGCTGGGCGGTGAATTGGTGGTAGGGGTGGGGAATATCTACGCGTCTGAGGCATTATTTTTGGCAGGAATCAGGCCCACAACGCGCTCGATCAGCCTGAGCCGGCCACGCATTGCACGCTTGCATCAAGCTATACGCGACGTACTAGCACGCGCCGTCGCAAAAGGCGGAAGCACATTGCGTGACTTCTCTAACGCCCACGGCGAGTCGGGCTACTTCCAATTGGAAGCCATGGTCTATGGACGTGAGGGTCTGCGTTGTAAAGTATGTGATACACCGATCAGATCCATTCGCCAAGGGCAGCGCTCAACGTTTTTTTGCCCAATGTGCCAAAAGCCTTGAAAGTAACATAGGCACGCGGTGCTATATTGAAAGATTGCACGGGGACACTTTTGGCTACTTCATTTAACGAACAACTTGATCAACACGGCACTTGGCGTCGTGAGTTTGCATTGCGCCTGAAATTGTTGGCCGATTGGATGAAAGACCATGACTTGCTGGACGCTGCCGTTGAGGAGCGCCTGCGCAGGCTCGAAGCGCAGGTACGGTCAGACAAGGTGATGGTCGCTTTTGTGGCCGAGTTTTCGCGTGGCAAATCCGAGATGATCAACGCGATTTTTTTTGCCGGATATGGGCGACGCATCATGCCTGCCAGCGCTGGCCGTACCACCATGTGCCCGACCGAAATGGGCTACGACGCCGATGTGCCGCCTTGCCTGCGTTTGCTCCCGATTGAAACCCGCCTGCAACCCCAAGCTCTGATGGAATGGCGCATGGCACCCGAGAAATGGGAGCGCTTTGACCTCGACGTAAACGACCCGCAGCAACTTGCCCTATGCCTCGAAAAAGTGGCCGAAACGCGCAGAGTTAGCCAAGAAGACGCTCATGCCTTGGGTTTTTGGCAAAGCCAGGCGCCGCAAGACAACCCCATGCTCGATGCTCAGGGCATGGTCGAAGTACCTAAATGGCGACATGCGCTCATCAACATTGCACATCCACTGCTCAAACAAGGGCTGGTGATTTTGGACACACCAGGACTGAATGCCATCGGTGCTGAGCCAGAGCTCACTGTCAGCCTAATTCCTCAGGCCCAAGCTGTTGTTTTTATCTTGGGCGCGGATACCGGTGTGACAAAGTCCGATCTCACCATTTGGCGCGAACATTTGGTTACTGACGCCGCCCAAATCGATGCACGGTTGGTAGTGCTCAACAAAATCGACACGTTGTGGGACGAGCTCAGCTCACCGACGCAAATTCAAGCCCAAATTGATCGTCAAAAAGCCAGCACGGCAGAAATATTGCAAATCCCGGCCGAGCGTGTGATTGCCGTTTCTGCACAAAAAGGACTGGTTGGAAAGGTTACCAACGACGCGGCTTTACTTGAGCAAAGCAACTTGCGTTTGCTCGAAGACGCGTTGGGCCATGGCATGTTGGGCCAGCGCCAGAAAATTTTGAGTTCAGCCATAGTGACAGGCATCACCGATCTGCGCGCTGAAACGGGCCGCGTTATCAACATTCGCAAACGTGATCTGATGGAACAGACTATGGAGTTGACGGGCCTGCAGGGCAAGAACGCTTCCGTGATTAAACATATGCGCACCCGCATCTCTAATGAGCAGGCGGAGTTTGACCAAGGTGGTACCAAGATTCATGCGGTGCGATCTGTGCATCTCAAATTGTTACGCGAGGTGTTTGATATTTTGGGCTCTCGTGCGCTCAAGGGTGAAATGGGTGAGTTGACCCAAGCACTGATGCAAAAAGGCATCAAGCTAGGTGTCAAAAAGTCATATGGCGAAACCTTTGAACGCCTGCGTGCCAACCTTCAGCGCGTGCAAACTATCACCGGTGAAATTCAAGCCATGTTGAGCGCAACTTTTAAGCAATTGAACGCGGAGTACGGCTTTTCGCTTCAACCGCCAGCAGAGCCGCAATTGGCCCAATATCTCAACGATCTGGATTTGATAGAGCGCAGCCACTTGCAGTATCTGGGGCTTGGCAATGCGTTTAAGCTGGCGCAGCCTGAATTTGCTGACCGGCTGGTACGCGCTTTGTCCACACGATTGCGTGCGGTGAATGAAACTGCATTGAGCGATGTGGAGCTATGGAGTAAATCTGCCGCAGCGCAATTGGATGCGCAATTGCGCGAACGTCGCCGTAACTTTACGCGTCGCATTGAGGCGATTGACCGCATTCAGCAAGCCGCCGGTGGCTTGGAAGATCGAATCTCCGAAATTGAGGCACAAAAAACCATGCTGGACCAAATGGACGTGAAGCTGGTAGAGCTCACTGGCTACCTCATTGCGTCACGCCAAGTTGCGCCGGATGCCGTACCCGACCATGCGCTAGATATCGAACTGGTCTAGGCGTGTCTGCGTCTAGACCAGAATTTGCCACCCCAGTGGTGCAATGGCAAAAAGTGGCAGGCCGCAATCACTTGCCATGGCAAGGTACCCAAGACCCCTATCGTGTTTGGCTCTCCGAGATCATGCTGCAGCAAACACAGGTGGTTACAGTTGTCGGGTACTTCGATAGGTTCTTGGCCCGCTTTCCAACCGTAGAGTCACTTGCTGATGCCGTGCTAGACGATGTGCTGGGTTTGTGGAGCGGGTTAGGCTATTACAGCCGTGCCCGTAATTTGCACCGGTGCGCGCAGCAAGTGATGACAGAACATCATGGAGTCTTTCCTCGTGATGCGCAAACATTGGCGACCCTGCCGGGCGTTGGGCGTTCTACGGCGGCTGCGGTTGCATCATTGTGTTTTGGTGAGCAGGTCGCCATTTTGGATGCCAATGTAAAGCGCGTGGTGACCCGAGTGTTGGGTTTCGATGCCGATCTGGCAAAGGCTGCCGGCGAACGCGCCTTGTGGAATGCTGCTACCGAGTTGCTACCCACTGGTCGTAGTGCCGCTGCGGATATGCCTAGATATACACAGGGCATGATGGATTTAGGTGCTACGGTGTGCCTGCCCAAAAAGCCGTTGTGCACTATTTGTCCGGTACAAAAAATGTGCAAGGCCCATGCCGCGGGAGACGCACAGCGCTACCCCGTGCGTACCCGCAAGCTGAAACGATCTAGCCAGTTACTGTGGTTGCTATGGGCGCACACGTCAGATGGCGCAGTGCTATTGGAGCAACGGCCTACCCCTGGCGTGTGGGCGGGCCTGTACTGCTTGCCGTTGTTCGATTCAGAAGATGCTTTGCGCAGCGTGCTGCCCTCCTCGCAGCAAAAGCAACTGTACTTTGAGCCCGCATTTGTGCATGTGCTCACCCACAAAGACTTGCATTTGCATGTGGTCCAATTGGCACTTGCAAACGCAAGTATGGAAGTCAATACCGCACGCTGGATGCATGCGACAGAATGGCTAGGCATGGGCTTGCCCGCGCCGATTCGCAAATTGCTAACGCGTGGTGTCTAGTTCTCGGTGGCGTGTAATGGTGGGCCAGCGTGCGCTGAAATACGCGCTCAGTTGCTCGACTAAATACACCGAGCGGTGCTGCCCGCCTGTGCAGCCAATGGCTACCGTTACGTAGCTACGGTGGTCGCGGGCCATGGCATCTATCCAGCTGTTCAAGAAATGGGTGATGTGCTGCTGCATCAGCGTTACCTCATCTTGCACCTTTAAAAAGTCAATCACCGGTTGGTCTTTTCCGGTCAGATTTTTGAGTGCAGGGTCGTAGTGCGGGTTGGTCAGCATGCGCACATCGAACAGGTAGTCGGCATCCGTGGGTGTGCCGCGTTTGAACGCAAAAGATACAAACACCAGAGTAAGCTGTCCACCGGGGGAAACTACCAATTCCTTGACATAGCCTTGCAGTTGCGATGGGCGAATAATGCTGGTGTCTATCACATGTGCTTCTTCGCGCAGCGCTGTCAATAGATCGCGTTCCAATTCAATTGCATCGCCCAGAGCCCGATTAGGGTCACTCGCAACGCGGTTTGTGTCGGTTTGGGATAAGGGGTGCTTGCGGCGTGTCTCTGAAAAGCGCCGCACCAGCGTATCGGTACTAGCGTCTAAAAATAGCGACTTAACCTCAATACCCTCTGCGCGCAGTGCGCGAAGTTGTTCGGGCACTTGGGGTAGCGACGTTGCGCTGCGTACATCTATGGCGATTGCCAGGCGATTGGCCTGGTATTTTCTTTCTAGCTCTACAAAGGGCAACAGCAATTCAGGAGGCAAGTTGTCCACGCAATAGAAGCCTACGTCTTCCAAGGCATTCAACGCCACCGATTTACCAGAGCCGGACATGCCGGTGATCAACACAATTTCCATTACAAGCCCGCCTGCAACATTTCCTTGGCATGGGCCAAGGTGGTGCTGGACAGTTTTTCGCCACCCAGCATGCGGGCAATTTCACCCACACGCTGTTCGCCTTGCACGGCGTTCACCGTACTCAAGGTAGCAGCGCCTTGGCGGGTTTTGGACACTACCAAGTGGTGATCGGCGCACGCTGCTACTTGCGGCAAATGCGTGACCGCTAGCACTTGCCTATCGGTGCCCAGTTGTTTCATGAGCCGGCCTACGGTTTCTGCCACTGCTCCGCCCACGCCCGAGTCCACTTCATCAAAAATGAGTGTCTGCGCGGTGCCCAGTTGGCTGGTGGTGACTGCAATGGCCAGCGCCATGCGCGATAGCTCGCCACCAGAAGCCACCTTGCCCACCGCGCGGGGCGTGCTACCCGCATGGCCTGCCGCCAAAAACTGCACGTCTTCCAAGCCGCTTTGCATGGGCTGCGCCAGCGCCTCGAGCGCTACCTGAAACTGCCCGCCTTGCATGCCCAGGCCTTGCATGGCTTGGGTAATGCTTTGGGCCAGCAAGGGAGCGGCTTTGCTGCGTGCTTTGGAGATGGCTTTTGCCTCTGCCATAAACGCCGTTTGCGCCTTGCGCTCTTGGCTTTGCAAGCCTGCTAAATCAGCGGCTGCGTCCAACTGCGTTAATTCGCTTTTCCAAGACGCTAGCAAGTTAACCAAGTCTTCTGGGGCGCGCTTGTAGCGGCGTGACAGGCTCATCCACAGCGTCATGCGCGTGTCGAGTTCGGCCAAGCGTGCGGGGTCTAGTTCGGCCTTGCGCGCGTAGGTGCGCAAGGTGTGCACCGTATCTTCCACCTGCGCTAGAGCCGATGCCAGCACGTCGGCTGGGTCTTTGAAATCGGGCTCCAAATGGGCTTGGTTTTGCAACTGCTGCAAGGCTGCGTTCAGCGTGCGCAGGGCGTTGTTATCGTCATCGTCCAGCAGGGCGACCGCACTGTTGGCAGCGTCTTGCAGGGTTTGGCCATTGGCCAGGCGGCTGTGGCTGGTGTTCAGGTCTTGCCACTCGTCGGGCTGGGGGCTGAGCTTTTCTAGCTCGCCAATTTGCCACGCCAAGCGCTCACGTTCGCGCTGCAGCGAGTCTTGTGCCTCGATAGCTTTGGCTAAGGCACCTTGCGCCAGCCGCCATTGCGCCCACAGGCTGGCGAGCGTTTGGGTGTTGACTTTGGCATAGGCATCTAGCAGGCCGCGCACGGCGTCGGGTCGGGTCAGGCTTTGCCAGGCGTGCTGGCCGTGAATGTCGAGCAACTGTTCGCCAATGGTGCGCAACTGCTGTGCCGTTGCGGGGCTGCCATTGACCCAGGCTCGGCTTTTGCCCTGCGTGTCGACCGTGCGGCGCAGTAGCAGGCTGTCGCCGGCTTCAAAGCCTGCTTCTTCTAGCAAAACGTTTATGCCGCTGGCACTGTCAAATTCAGCGCTCACGTCGGTGCGCGTAGCGCCTTCGCGTATTACGCCTACATCGGCGCGCGCGCCAGTTACCAGTTGCAAGGCGTCTATCAAAATGGATTTACCTGCACCGGTTTCCCCCGTCAGCACGGAGAAGCCAGACTCTAGGTCCAGCTCCAGCTCGCTAACGATGACGAAATCACGAAGAACTATGCGTTTGAGTGCCATGTTTCACCTTGGGCCTTCAGGCCACCCCCTCGTTCCAATGCATTTTTTCACGCAGCGTGTCAAAGTAGGTCCAGCCTTTGGGATGCAAAAAGCGCACCTGGTGTTCAGAGCGCGTCACCACAATGCGGTCGCCGTGCATCAGGCTGGCCAAAGACTGCATATCAAAGTTGGCGCTGGCATCTCTTCCCGCTACTATTTTTATAGCAATCTCGGTGGCATTGGCGAGCACTATCGGCCTATTTGACAATGTATGGGGTGCTATGGGCACCATCACCCAGCCTGGAATGGAAGGGTGCAGCAGCGGCCCGCCAGCGGATAGCGAATACGCGGTTGATCCCGTGGGGCTGGCAATAATTAGCCCGTCTGCGCGCTGGTTAGCGACAAATCGGCCATCCACTTCAACCCGCAGCTCCACCATGCCCGACGTTGCTCCGCGGTTCACCACCACGTCATTCATGGCCTGGGCTGCAAATACGCAGTGCCCATCGCGCATCACCCGGGCTTGCATCAGGCTGCGGTCGTCTTCTTCATAGTCGCCCGCCAGCATCGGCTTGAGGGTGGCTTTGTATTGGTCAAAAGGAATGTCGGTAATAAAGCCCAAGCGCCCTTGGTTAATGCCAATCAGTGGCACTTTGTACTGCGCCAACTGGCGGCCAATGCCCAGCATGGTGCCGTCGCCCCCCACTACCAGGCACAAGTCGCAGTTTTGGCCAATACCTGTCACATCCATGGTGGTGTAGTTGGCCAGGCCGATGTTGGCGGCGGTGTCTTTTTCCAGCACCACGTCG
>JBEGPS010000196.1:0-2990 GCA_041181325.1 Pseudomonadota bacterium | reverse complement strand
CAAGCCTTCCACCTCTACCGCACGGCGTTGGGCAAAGTGCACTATGGCCTGCTTGCGCTGGGCACCGCAAAACAGCCCGCCCGTGCAGCGGTACTCGGCCTCGCCCTCCTCGCGCACCGCGGCGGAGCCACAGACGGGGCAAACACGCGGCATGGCAAATTGCGCAGCGTTGCCCTGGCGCTTGTCCAGTAGCACCGACACCACCTCGGGAATCACATCGCCCGCACGGCGCACGATCACGGTGTCACCCAAGCGCACATCTTTGCGGCGGGCCTCGTCTTCGTTGTGCAGGGTGGCGTTTGTCACTGTGACACCTCCCACAAACACTGGCGCCAGTTTGGCCACCGGTGTCAGCTTGCCAGTACGTCCCACTTGCACATCAATGGCCAGCACGGTGGTGAGTTGCTCTTGCGCGGGGTATTTGTGGGCCACGGCCCAACGCGGTTCGCGCGACACAAAACCCAGCTGGCGTTGCAGCGCCAAGCTGTTGACCTTGTAGACCACACCGTCAATATCGAACGGCAAATGGTCACGTGTTTGCCCGACGTGCTGGTGATATGCTATTAATTCAGTAGCGCCTTGCGCAGTCTGCACGAGGGCTGCCACTGGAAAACCCCATATTTTCAGGGTCTGTAGCAGCTCCATGTGCGTTGCAAAAAGGCCGCCTTCGGGCTGCGGCGCAATTTCGCCCACACCATAGGCAAAAAAGCTCAACGGGCGCTGCGCGGCAATAGCGGGGTCGAGCTGGCGCACGGCACCGGCGGCAGCGTTGCGTGGATTGACAAAGGTTTTTTCGCCTTTTTCTCCTGCGGCAATGCGCGCGCGCTGGCGTTCGTTCAGCGCTTCGAAAGCGTCGCGGCGCATGTAAACCTCGCCCCGCACTTCCAGTACCTCTGGCACCGCGATACGCGTATTTTGGGACGCGCTGATGCGCAAGGGGATCTGGCCAATGGTGCGGATGTTTTGGGTAACGTCCTCCCCAGTTTCGCCGTCGCCCCGGGTGGCAGCCCGCACCAGCACGCCGTGCTCGTAACGCAGGTTCATCGCCAAGCCGTCAAATTTCAGCTCGGTGACGTATTCCACAGAAGGCTCCGCATCCGTCAGGCCCAGCTCTTTGCGGACACGGGCATCAAAAGCTTGGGCGCCCGTAGATTCGGTGTCCGTTTCGGTGCGAATACTCAGCATGGGCACAGCGTGACGCACCGATGCAAATTGGTCCAGCGGCTTGCCACCCACCCGCTGCGTGGGTGAATCTGGCGTGGCCCATTGCGGATTTGCCGCTTCCAGCGCCTGCAGCGCCTGAAACAGCTTGTCGTACTCCGCATCGGGAATGCTGGGTGCGTCCAGCACGTAGTACTGGTGGGCGTGGTGGTGCAACTGGGTACGCAAACTCGCCATGTGCGCCTCTGTGCCAGCGTGCGGGCCAGCGGCGGAATCGTCAGAAAAAAGGTCCAAAGTGGCCACGCGATCAAGGCCGGTGTCGGCCAAAGGAATTTAAGAAAACAGGCGGCGCGCCAAAGGCGAACCGGCAGCCAAGTCGCGTTGTTCCATAGTGACGTACAGCGTTTCCAGCTCGGTACCAATCACCTCCATGGTTTGTTCAGGCAGTGCTTGCCCGTTGTCGTCGGTGACCACACCACCCATGGCAAGGGCGAGGCCTTTGGCGGATTCGCGCATACGCTCAAAAGCACGCTCGGCACGGTCTACCTGCGCCACATCCAGATGCAAAGCCAGCGCACGGATGGCGCTTTGCGCGGGGTCTTCTGCCAATGCAGCCTGAGAATCGAAGCTCAGCACCAAGACCGGCGGCAACCCATCAGCACTGGCTGGTAACACCATGCGCCCAGGAATAGACCCCGCAATAAAGCCCAGACGGGCGGCGTTTTGGTGCACATAGCCAGGGCTCCAGGCAGCGTGCAATGCGCGAATGGTGAAGCCCAGCTGCGCGTCATGCGCGCTGGCAAATTGGTCAAGCTCGCGGGCGCGGGCTACTTCGTCCAGCATTTCGGGAAACTCCGGCGTGGCACCGATGGCGTCAGCAAACGCCTGGGTTTTGACCACGAACTCGGAGTACTCAATTTCATTGAGCGCGCCAGAGCGGTTGGCCAACTGCACCCCGGCTTGAAAGCTGCTGTAGCGCTGGCCTGGGTGGGGCACTTCCCACACATTGCTCTCGGCATTCAGCCCTTCAATCGCAAACGGCTTGGTACCCGCACGCCGGGTAGGGGGCATGGCAGCAATGGCTGCCTCGCCGGACACCACGCCCACCGCACTGTCCAGCGCAACGCTGGCGATCACATCAATCAAGGCATCCATCGCGGGACGTTTGGGTGCACAGGGCAATGGCAAAGGACGGGTATCAGAGCCGTCATCCTCCAGCATTGGCTCGTGGGCGTCCAGCGAGGGTTCGTCTTGACGATCTTCTGGCACGGGTTGCTTGGGGGCGTTTTTACGCGATGTCCATGCGCCATGGGCAACAACGGCCACCAGCACCAGCCCGCCTGCAACTGCCAATCCAATTTGTAAATTACTCATAGTGGTTTTAAGCCAATTCAGCCAATGAAACAGCCGACTCCATATCCACAGCCACGATACGCGAAACGCCTTGCTCTTGCATGGTGACGCCAATGAGCTGCTCGGCCATTTCCATAGCGATTTTGTTGTGGCTGATAAACAAAAATTGGGTTCCTTTACTCATGCTGGACACCAGTTTGGCATAGCGCTCGGTGTTGGCGTCGTCCAGCGGCGCGTCCACCTCGTCTAGCAAACAAAACGGCGCTGGGTTGAGCTGGAAAATGGCAAACACCAAAGCAATGGCGGTCAGCGCTTTTTCACCGCCCGACAGCAGCGCAATGCTCTGGTTTTTCTTGCCCGGCGGATGCGCAATCACCTGAACACCGGAGTCCAAAATTTCATCGCCCGTAATCACCAAGCGCGCGTTGCCACCGCCAAACAACTCGGGGAACATGCGGCCAAAGTGCATATTCACC
>JBEGPS010000195.1:0-5701 GCA_041181325.1 Pseudomonadota bacterium | reverse complement strand
AAGTCACCGCCTGATAGCCGACATACGTTGATTCTCGCAATCTCTGCCGCAACGACCGCTTGCGGGTAACCCAACCTTCAAAGTGGACAGCGGCCATCGACCACGAGCAGTCATTTGATTTAATTTAGCAGAGCTGCATTAGGACTCACATGAAATGAGCTATTTCTTAATTTGCAGCCGCGCAATCGCTTGATGTAACCGCGTCAAAATACCAGATTGAGTATCAACGCATCAATCGATACCCCACCGCAGTCTCCGTCAACAAATGCTCTGGCTGTGCAGGATCACGCTCCAACTTCTGGCGCAAGTGGCCCATGTAGATGCGCAGGTAGTGGCTTTGTTCGGTGTGCGAAGGCCCCCACACTGCAATAAGCAACTGGCGCTGTGTCATTACGCGGCCCGCATTGGCAATCAGGGCGCCGAGTAAGCGGTATTCAATCGGGGTGAGATGTACTTCAGCCCCATCGCGCCGCACAATGCGCGACTGCAGGTCTACTTCTACGCCGCCAAATCGGAATATTGCATCCTCTTCGCTGCCGCCTGCTTCATGAGTGCCGTCGGCGCTGGCGCGCGGCCTGCGCAAATTGGCGCGAACTCGCGCCAGCAATTCGCCCACACCGAAGGGCTTGGTGAGGTAGTCATCGGCACCGGCATCCAGTGCTGCAATTTTGTCGGTTTCGTCAGCCCGCGCAGACAGCACCACGATGGGTACATTCGACCAACTGCGTACATCCCGAATCAGATCCAGGCCGTCACCATCAGGCAGTCCCAGGTCGACCACCAGCAAGTCGGGTTTGCGGGTACCTGCATCGAGCAGGCCGCGTTTGGCCGTGTCGGCCTCGTGCACCTGCCAGCCTTCAGCCTCCAGCGCCATGCGCACAAAGCGGCGGATTTGCGGCTCGTCTTCAATCAGGATGGCAACCGGGTTCAAGAGACTTCCATTTCAAGGGATGCGGGTGGTGAACTGCGTGGCAGCACGATACTGAATTCTGCACCGCCACCGCTGGCTTGCGCCGCAAAGATGGTGCCCCGGTGGGCTTGCACGATGGCTTTGCAAATAGCCAGCCCCAGCCCTACACCGCGGGTGCTGGATTCACTTTTGCCACGCGTGAACTTGTCAAACAAGGTGTCTTCATGGCCGATGCTTGCAGGCGGCAAGCCAGGTCCGAAGTCGCGCACCTTCAGCTCCAGCGTGTGGGCAGAAGTGCGCGCCGACATGCAAATGGCGGGTACGTGCAAGGGCGAAGCAAGACCGTACTTGGCAGCGTTCTCCAGAAGATTGACCAACGCCCGCTCCATGAGCGCCGCATCAAACTGCACCAGCGGCAAATCCGGCGGGATATCGGCCTGCACTTCCAACGCCCCCAGGGCATGGCGGGCTGCGCGAATCGAGGTACCCACCACCTCCTCCACCGACTGCCAATCCTGGCGCAGTTGCACAGTGCCGCTTTCCAGCCGGGCCATGTCCAGCAGGTTGCTAACCAGCGCATTCATTTCACGCGCCTCAAACCCCATGGACCGGACCATAGCGAGCTGCTCCGGATTAAGGCCACCAGTTTGCGCAAGCGTATCAGCTTGCCCGATGAGCGCCGTCAGTGGCGTGCGGACATCGTGCGACATGGCGGCAAGCAGTGTATTGCGCAAGCGCTCGGATTCCATTTGCACCAACGCATTTTGGGCAACCTCGACATAATGCACACGCTCCAACGCAATGGCGATCTGGCGTGCCAGCGTTTCGAGCTGCTGCACCTGTTCCGGAATCAGCAACCAGCGCGGCTGGTCCGGCTGCAAGGCCAACACACCGCGTATGCGCATAGGCGCTTGAAGCGGCACGTAATGCCAGGTGTTGGACGGCAAGGTGGCGGTCGCCAATCCGGCCCGCTGGCCGTTTTGGTAACACCAGTCGGCAATGCCGGCATTCAGACCCTGCGGCATACTGCCGTCCAGATCAAGCCGGTCATTGGCGTTGGTCACCAAGACCTGCGCCTGGCCGCCAAAGGTACGCTTTACGGCCGCCTCGCCCAACTCCACCACCTGCTCGGTCTGTAGTGCGGCAGACAGGTCGCGGGTCAGAGCAAACAAAGCCTGGGCGCGCCGCTCACGGCTGGCGGACACGCTGGCAGAAAAGCGCAAGTTGGCTGCAAGTTGACCGATCAGCAGGCCCACCCCAAGCATCACCACAAAGGTCACCAGATACTGCACATCGCTGACGGCAAACGAAAACCGCGGCGGTACAAAAAAGAAGTCAAACGCCGCCACCGAAAGCACCGCTGCGAGCATCGCAGGGCCACGTCCGAGCTTGACCGCCACCAGCACCACGCACAGCAAAAACAACATGACGATGTTGGCCAAGTCAAACAAAGCCAGCATGGGCGTAGTCAATAACGTGGTGATGACGCATCCGCCTAAGGCCCAGGCATAACGCCGCCAGTTCGCCGCAATTGCCACACGTTCGTCATCACGCGCACTGTCCACCGGCAACGGCGGCGCGATGCGGCGCACTGCTTCTGTAGAACCCACCTCCACAATATCAAGCGTAGGCGCCAGGTCTGCAAGTTGCCGGGTCAGGGTAGCGCTCCACAGCCGCCGCACACGGCTCAACGCGCTCTGAGCGGGCCGTCCCAAAACCACCGTGGCGCAATTGAGGGTTTGCGCCTGCTCTAGCAGGGCACGCGAAACATCGTCACCAGTCAGCACTGTGGTGGTGCCACCCAGCTCTTCAGCTAACTTGAGTACAGCCAATGTGCGGTCGCGCAGGCTGGCAGATGCGCGCTGCAGTTGCGGCGTCTCTACATAGGCCGCATGCCACCGCACATTGAGTTTGCCGGCCAGGCGCGCTGCACTGCGCACGGCATGCTCGGCCCCCTCGCCAGGCCCCACGCACACCAGCAAGGCCCCTGAGGTGTTCCACGCGGCTGAATTTCCCGTGCCCCGGCTGGCAATTTGGTGCTGGCGTGCGCGGTAGCTGCGCACATCGTCACCCACATGCTCGGCAGTGCGTCGCAAGGCAATCTCACGCAGAGCGAACAAATTTCCTTTGCGGAAAAAGTTCTGTGTGGCGCGCTCTGCCTGCTGCGGCACATACACCTTGCCCGCCTTGAGCCGGGCTAGCAGTTCGTCGGCAGTCACGTCCACCAGAATCAATTCATCGGCTGCGTCCAGCATGGTGTCGGGCACCGTCTCGTTCACGCGAATGCCGGTGATGGCGCCCACCGTTCCGTTAAGGCTTTCCAGATGCTGCACATTCAGCGCGGTCCAGACGTCGATGCCGGCGTCCAGCAACTCCTGCACATCCTGCCAGCGCTTGGGGTGGCGTGAACCGGGTGCGTTGCTGTGGGCCAGCTCATCGAGCAACAACACCGCAGGCTTGGCCTGCAGCGCAGCGTCCATATCAAACTCCAGCAGCACCTGCCCGCGGTAGGCAATTTCTGCCAGCGGCAGCCTGTGCAGGTCGGCAAGCAGCGCCTCGGTTTCGCGCCGGCCGTGGGTTTCTATCAAACCGATCAACACCGATTGCCCTGCCGCATGCGCGCGCTGGGCCGCACTGAGCATGGCAAATGTCTTGCCCACACCCGCGCTCGCACCAAAGTAAATGCGCAGTTTGCCCCGCTGTACGGCTTCTGCCTCTTCGCGCAGTTGCGCGAGCAAGGCGTCGGGGTTGGGGCGGGAGTCGGAGATGGCGGCCATGGATTGCTTCGATTATTGAGCGTTTATTTGCGGGGGAAGCTAGTTTCAGAAGTTACGCCAAGCGTCACAGCGCCCTGCTCACAGCGCGTCTAGCGCCAAGTTCAACCGCAGCACATTCACGCCCGCCTCACCCAACAAACCCCACAGGGGACGTTCCGTAGATTGCTCCACCAAAGCCTGCACCTTTGCCACATCCAGCTTGCGCGCAGCAGCCACGCGATTGACCTGGTAGTTGGCTGCGGCCACGCTAATGTGCGGGTCCAGCCCGCTGGCGGAGGCAGTCACCAGATCTACCGGCACGGGTGCGGTATTGCCAGGATCGGCATCGCGCAGAGCCTGCACGCGGCCCTTAACGGCCTCGACCAGTGCAGGATTGAGCGGCCCGAGGTTGGAACCACTGGACGCAGCCGCATTGTTGGGCTGCGGGCCGGTCGCAGACGGACGACTCCAAAAATGCGCCGGGTCGGTGAAGTTCTGGCCGATCAGTGCAGAACCGACTGGCTTGCCATCTTTGACGATCAAGCTGCCTGCTGCCTGTGCCGGGAACAGCCCTTGGGCTACCACCGTGGTCAGCAGGGGATACAGCAGTCCGGTGAGGGCCGAAAGCAGAAAAAACAGGACTACGACCGGACGCAAAATTCCTTGCGGAGCGCTACCGGTTTCAAAGGAAACAATGGAAGTTGTGTTTGTCATGAGGGACTCTCTTTTGTTTACACCAGATGCACTGCGACCAACAGCATGTCGATCAGCTTGATACCGACAAACGGCACCAGCAAGCCGCCAAGTCCATAAATCAGCAGGTTGCGTCGCAACAGCACTGCCGCGCCGATGGGGCGGTATTTCACACCCTTCAGGGCCAGAGGAATCAGGAACACGATAATCAGCGCGTTAAAAATCACCGCCGACAAAATGGCCGAATTGGAGCTGCCAAGCTTCATCACATTCAGGGCTGCAAGTTGCGGGTAAGTCGTTACAAAAATCGCCGGAATGATGGCGAAATACTTGGCGACATCATTGGCAATCGAGAAGGTGGTCAGCGAGCCGCGCGTCATCAAAAGCGCTTTGCCGGTTTCCACCACTTCAAGCAACTTGGTGGGGTTGGAATCCAAATCCACCATGTTGGCTGCCTCTTTGGCAGCCCGTGTGCCGCTGTTCATGGCCACGGCTACGTCGGCCTGTGCCAGCGCGGGTGCGTCGTTGGTGCCGTCCCCGGTCATAGCGACCAGGCGGCCTTCGGCCTGGTAGCTACGTATCAACACCAGTTTGTCCTCGGGCGTGGCTTCGGCCAGGAAGTCGTCTACACCGGCTTCGGCAGCAATGGCCGAGGCCGTGAGTTTGTTGTCGCCGGTAATCATCACCGTCTTGATGCCCATGCGGCGCAGCTCGCCAAAGCGCTCTTTGATACCGGCTTTGACAATGTCCTTGAGCTCCACGATGCCCAATACGGTGGTGCCATCAGCAACGGCGAGTGGCGTGCTTCCGCGACGTGAAACTTCATCGGCCGCGGTGAGCACCTCGGCAGGCATCTGGCCACCCACGGTATGCACATATTTGCGTACCGCATCGACCGCGCCTTTGCGCAGCATCGATATGCTGCCATTGGCCATCGTGATGTCTACGCCGCTCATGCGCGTTTGTGCGGTGAACGGGACCGGTGTTGCACCCAGTGAGGTAGCCGGGCTCGCGGCATGTCCCGCATCATTGCGCAAGCGCTCTGCCAGCACCACGATGCTGCGGCCTTCGGGCGTCTCATCCGCCTGCGAAGCCTGCGCCGCACAGGCCGCCAGCTGCGACACTGTCACACCGGGTGCCGGAATGAAAGTTGACGCCTGGCGGTTGCCATGGGTAATGGTGCCGGTTTTGTCCAACAGCAGCACGTCCACATCGCCTGCAGCCTCTACCGCGCGACCCGAAGTAGCAATCACATTGGCCTGCATCATGCGACTCATACCCGCCACACCAACGGCAGAGAGCAAGCCGCCTATGGTGGTGGGAATCAGGCAGACTAGCAAAG
>JBEGPS010000194.1:0-9985 GCA_041181325.1 Pseudomonadota bacterium | reverse complement strand
GCAGGCTTGGCCGCACTGGTGCTGTTTGCTGATTACACCCACAAGCTGGACGCGTTTGGCAAACACATTACCTTTGATTTGAGCGACCCCATGGTCATCATTGGGTTGTTCATCGGCGGGTTGATTCCCTACCTGTTTGGTGCCATGGCCATGGAAGCCGTGGGCCGGGCTGCGGGTGCGGTGGTGGTAGAGGTACGCAGGCAGTTTCGCGACATCAAGGGCATCATGGACGGCACGGGCAAGCCCGAGTACGACACGGCGGTGGACATGCTGACCAGCGCGGCCATTAAAGAGATGATGATTCCTAGCCTGTTACCCGTGGTGGCACCGATTGTGGTGGGCTTGGTCTTGGGGCCTGCCGCACTGGGTGGCTTACTGATGGGTACCATCGTGACCGGCCTGTTTGTGGCAATCTCTATGTGCACTGGCGGTGGTGCCTGGGACAATGCCAAGAAATACATTGAAGACGGAAACTTTGGCGGCAAAGGCTCAGACACCCACAAAGCTGCGGTCACGGGTGACACTGTGGGCGACCCCTACAAAGACACCGCTGGCCCCGCGGTCAACCCCTTGATCAAAATCATCAACATCGTGGCGCTGCTGATCGTGCCGCTCATGATGAAGATTCACGGTGGTTAAATTTTCTCAATTTGAGAGCTTAAAAAGCCCGCACCAGCGGGCTTTTTAACGCCAGCGCTTAGACTACTGTGACCATGGCAGAACCTACTCACCACCGCGTTGTTCCCTTGTTAGACCAACGGGCAAGCGCACTCGCTTTACCGCAGGGTGCGCTCCTACCCGGCCAGCACATTTCCGCCACCGGTTTGCTCAGCGATTCGCGGGGTCGCGCTTTGCGCGACTTGCGCATCAGCGTGACCGACCGCTGCAACTTTCGTTGCAGCTATTGCATGCCTAAAGAGATTTTTGACAAAGACTATGCGTATTTGCCACACGCGTCGTTGTTGTCGTTTGAAGAGATTACGCGCATTGCCCGTGTGTTTGTGGCGCACGGGGTGCAAAAAATTCGCCTCACCGGCGGCGAGCCTTTACTTCGCAAGAACATTGAGATATTGATTGCACAACTCTCTGCGCTGCGTACGCCCGACGGACAGCCTTTGGATTTGACCCTGACCACCAATGGCTCGTTACTGGCGCGCAAGGCGCAGGCATTGAAAGATGCGGGTTTGCAGCGCGTCACCGTGAGCTTGGACGGGCTGGACGATGCGGTGTTTCGGAGTATGAACGATGTCGATTTTCCGGTGGCCGATGTACTAGCCGGCATCGACGCCGCCAAAGCGGTGGGCCTGAGCCCGATCAAGGTGAACATGGTGGTGAAACGTGGCACCAATGACCATGAAATTTTGCCTATGGCGCAGCACTTCAAGGGCAGCGGTGTGGTGCTGCGCTTTATTGAATACATGGACGTAGGCGCCACCAACGGCTGGCGAATGCACGACGTGATGCCCTCGGAAGAGGTAGTGGCGCGTATTCACGCCAACATGCCGTTGCTGCCCCTGGAGCAGAGTGCGCCCGGAGAAACTGCACAACGCTGGGGCTACGTGGGCAGCGACGGTCGCTTAGATATGGCCGCCGGTGAAATAGGCGTGATCAGCAGCGTAACCCAGGCATTCTGTGGCGACTGTAATCGCGCACGGCTGTCCACCGAAGGGCAGCTGTATTTGTGTCTGTTTGCCAGCCAGGGCTATGACCTGCGCACGCTGGTGCGTGGGCATGCGGGCGATGCCAACTTAGAGTCGGCCATTGGGCACATTTGGCAAGGTCGCTCTGACCGATATTCGGAATTGCGTGCGCATCTGCCGATCGACGACGATTCCAATGGCAGCGACTCACCCGATGGCAAGCCAGCCCCACGTCGGGTTGAGATGAGTTATATCGGCGGATGACAGCCATGGCTGCTGAATCGATTGCACAACTGACTTGCGCCGTTGTACTGGCCGGTGGCAGAGGCTCGCGCATGGGTGGGGTAGACAAAGGCCTGCAAAGCTTTAGAGGACACACCTTGGTGCAGCAAGCCCTGCAACGCCTGCAAAAGCAAAGCGCTGGTGCGCCAGGGCTGATTGGCATCAACGCCAACCGGCATCTGGATAGCTACGTCGCACTGGGTGTGCCAGTTTGGCGAGACGCGACGGCTGACTATGCGGGGCCACTGGCGGGATTTTTGGCTGGGTTGCACGCATGCAATTCGCCAAAGGCGCATTACAGCTACATGCTAACTGTGCCGTGTGACTCGCCTTTGTTTCCATTGGATTTGCTGGAACGGTTGGCAAAGGCATTGACGGACACGGGCGTAGATATTGCCATGGCTTCTGCGCCAGAAAGTAACCCAGACGGCACCACAACCCTGCGCAGGCAGCCGGTTTTTTGTCTTGTGAAGACAAGCCTTTTTTCTAGCTTGCAACAATTCGTCGACGGCGGGGGCAGCAAAATATTTGCATGGGTGCAGCAGCACACCTACTCCGAAGTACCGTTCGACCGCGCGGACGATGTTGCCAACGCTTTTTTCAATGCCAACACTCTGGCACAACTTCAACACTTAGAACAGTCATGAAATCACTCGCGCAAGTAGCTGCCCAGTTACAAGGCTACGACCCCCAAGCGCTGCGCGCGGATGCAGCCTTGCAGTTTTTGCAAGGCTTGGTGGCGCCGGTGGTGCAACACCAGCAGGTGGAACTAAAACAGGCGCTAGGGCGCATCTTGGCAACGGATGTGATATCTCCCATCAACGTGCCGGCGCACGACAACTCGGCCATGGATGGCTTTGCTTTTGACGGCACACAATTGCAAACGTCGCAGACGCTGGGCTTGACCATCGTAGGTACTGCGTTCGCAGGCAAGGCATGGCAAGGCACAGTTGAAGCAGGCCAGTGCGTGAAGATAATGACGGGCGCAGTCATGCCTGCAGGTCTGGACACCGTGGTGCCACAAGAGCTAACGCAGCAAACCGGTGACACTATTTCAATAGCAGCCGGAATACTCCAGCGCGGTGACAACCGCCGGTTCATGGGTGAAGACTTGATGCAGGGAAAAGCCGCAATCACAGCGGGCAGTCGTGTGACCCCTGCGGCGCTAGGATTGCTGGCCAGCTTGGGCATTGCGGTCGTGGAGGTGGTGCGCCCCCTGCGGGTAGCGTTCTTTTCTACCGGTGATGAAATCCTGAGCTTGGGCGAAGCCCCCCGTGAAGGGGCGGTATACGACAGCAATCGCTACACCCTATTCGGTTTGCTGACCCGAATGGGTGTTGAGGTGATTGACATGGGCGTGGTTAAAGACGATCCGCTTGCCCTGGAAGCTGCCTTCACATTAGCCGCACTACAAGCAGACGCCATCATTACCAGCGGCGGTGTGAGCGTGGGTGAGGCAGACCACACCAAAGCCGTGATGCGCAAGCTGGCAGGCGGCGAATCCGGCGTAGCTTTTTGGAGAATTGCCATGCGCCCGGGACGGCCCATGGCCGTGGGGCGTATCGGTGAAGCGGTGCTATTTGGCTTACCGGGCAACCCCGTGGCCGTGATGGTGACTTTTTTGGCATTTGTGCGGCCTGCCCTGTTACGGATGATGGGCTGCAGCGCCCCGCCTCTACCCCTACTCAAGGCGCACAGCACAGAGGCCATTCGCAAAAAACCCGGCCGCACCGAGTACCAGCGTGGGGTTGTGAAATCGGCTGTCAACGGGGCCTTAACGGTAGCGACCACCGGACAACAAGGGTCGGGCGTACTCAGCTCAATGGCCCAGGCCAACGGCCTCATCGTGCTAGGGCACGATCAAGGCAATGTAGCGGTGGGTGATGAGGTCGACGTGATGATGTTTGACGGGGTGGTATAGCGCCTGTAGCGCCTAAAGCGGGTGGGCAGGGTCGCCCATGCCGCTAGCGTCGTGAATATGGTCTACAACCACCGTCTTGATAGCACCAGGAGCGTGCTTGCGCGCCAACAGCGTGTACATGGTGGGCACCACAAAAATAGTCAGCAAGGTGCCCAGGCTCATGCCACCCACAATGACCCAGCCAATTTGCTTGCGGCTCTCAGCGCCGGCGCCAACCGCCAGTGCCAATGGCACAGCGCCTAGCACCATCGCGCCTGTGGTCATCAAAATAGGCCTCAACCGCTGGGCTGCGGACTGCTTAATGGCCTGCACTGTCTCCATGCCCTGTTCACGCAGCTGGTTGGCAAACTCCACCATCAAAATACCGTGCTTGGTAATCAGCCCCACCAGCGTAATCAGGCCAATTTGGCTGAACACATTGAGCGTGCCGCCCGACCACTTCAGCGCCAATAAGGCACCCGCCATCGACAAGGGCACACTGAGCATGATGACCAGCGGATCGATAAAACTCTCAAACTGCGCCGCCAGCACCAAGAAAATAAATACCAAAGCCAGCAAAAACACCAGTGTCAGCGAATCAGACGATTTGCGAAACTCGCGACTCGACCCATTCAGGTCGGTGGCGTAGCCGGGCTTCAACACTTTTTGCGCCGTTGCATCCATGAAGGTAAGCGCCTCGCCCAAGGCATAGTTGGGTGCCAGGTTGGAGGTGATCGTGGCGGAGCGGCGCTGGCCAAAGTGGTTCAACTCGCGTGGAACGACCACTTCACGAATTTTGACCAAAGCAGACAAAGGCACTAGTGCATCACCCTTGCCTCGCACGGATATTTTTTCAATGTCGTCCGGCGTGTCGCGACCACTGGATGTGGTGTTCACAATCACGTCGTACTGCTGGCCTTCGCGCTTGTAGCGCGTCACGTTGCGACCACCCAGCATGGTCTCTACTGAGCGGGCAATGGATTCCACACTCACACCCATATCGGCAGCGCGTTCACGGTCAACCTCCATACGGAACTCAGGTTTGTTCAAGCGCAAATCAGTATCAACTTGTACAAAGCCGGGGTTTTTGGCCAGTTCATCCTGAAAAGCCCTCACCACTTGCGACAGGTTTTGGTAGCTGTCAGATGTGATCACCACAAAATTCACCGGACGCTGAGTAAACCCCTGCCCCAGCGAGGGAGGCGTGACCGGAAATGCAGTAACTCCGGATAGGCTAGACACTCGCCCCGTCATGTCACGCGCCATGTCTTGCGTGGTGCGCTTACGCTCTTCCCATGGTGTAGCGCGAAAAAACACATTACCCTGGGCGACCGTGGGATTACCTATGGTGGAAAAAATTTTGTCGAACTCAGGGTAGCTTTCACCAATGCGCTCAATGGCACGCGCATAGCGGTTGGAATAGTCCAAAGTGGACCCATCGGGTGCATTGAGCTGCACCAAAACTACACCGCGGTCTTCGATAGGAGACAGCTCGCGCTTGATATCGCCCAACACCGACCACGACACCACACCACTGCCCAGCATGATCAACACGATCAGCCAGCGCACGCGCAGGGTCCAACCCAGCAATTTCGCGTAGGCGTCAGTAACGCCTTGCAAAGCTGATTCCATCATCCGGTCGAACCACCATGGATTCGGGTTATGGCGCAGCAGCACCGACGACATCATGGGCGACAGCGTCAACGCCACCACACCTGACACCAACACCGCACCCGCCAGCGCCAACGCAAACTCGGTGAACAACCTACCGGTTCTGCCGGGTGCAAAAGCCAGTGGCACATACACCGCGACCAGTGTCATGGTCATCGCAATAATGGCGAAGCCCACCTCACGGGAACCCTGAATAGCGGCCTTAAAGGGCGACATACCATCTTCAATGTGGCGGTAAATGTTTTCCAGCATCACAATGGCGTCGTCCACCACCAGCCCAATGGCCAAGACCAGCGCCAGCAATGTGAGCGTGTTGATACTGAAACCTGCCACAGCCATCAGCGCAAACGTACCAATCAAGGCCACGGGAATAGTGACCAGCGGAATAATGGCGGCGCGCAGGGTGCGCAAAAACACAAAGATCACCAACGCCACCAGAGCCGAGGCCTCCAGAATAGTTTGGTACACCGCTTTAATAGAGCGATCGATAAAAACTGAGTTGTCGTTGGCGACGTCCAGTGTCACGCCAGCAGGAAGGTCTTTTTTCAACTTAACCATCAACTCACGCACGCCTGCCGACAGGTCGAGCGGATTAGCCGTGGCCTGGCGTATCACGCCCAGGCCGATTGCGTCGCGGCCATTCAGGCGCACTGCGGTGCGCTCATCTGCGGGCAACTGACGCACAGTAGCGACATCACCAATGCGCACCGGGTAGCCATTTACCGTGCGTACCACCACTTGAGTAAACTCCTGCGGGCGGGTCAAGTCAGTGGCTGCGGTGACGTTGAATTCGCGCTGTGCACTTTCAATGCGTCCAGCAGGAACCTCAAGGTTAGAGCGTCGCAACGCATCTTCTATGTCTTGAATGGTCAGCTTGTAGGCGGCCAATTTTTCGGCGTCCAACTGCACTTGCATTGAAAACAAACGTTCACCAAAGATGGTTACATCTGCCGCGCCAGGGGCGGTTTGCAGCAAGGGCTTGACCAAAGTATTGGCCATCTCCGAGAGCTGCAACGCGTTGTGCGTGTCGGAGCTCATGGACAAAAAGATAACGGGCTGCGCGTCAGCTTCCACCTTGGCAATGACGGGCTCGTCAATGCCTTGGGGCAAACGCTGGCGCACGCGCGAAGTTTTGTCGCGCACATCGGCTGCGGCAGAGTCGGCATCGCGGGTTAATGCAAAGCGCACCGAGATTTGGCTGCGCTCTTGGCGACTGCTGGAGGTAATGACGTCCACCCCCTCAATACCGGCGAGCGAGTCTTCCAAAATTTTGGTGACCTGAGCCTCGACTACTTCACTGGACGCGCCCGCAAACCGGGTCGTGACCGTGACTACGGGTTCGTCAATTTTGGGGTATTCGCGCACCGCCAAACGGTTGAACGACACGGCCCCGATCAGCATGATCAGGAGCGAAAGCACGGTCGCAAAGACCGGGCGACGAATGGATGTTTCAGCCAATTGCATGGTGGGAGCCCTGCCTTATCGGCTTGCCGCTGCGGCGGGAGCGGATGCCGCACCATTAGGTGCCGATGCACCAGCTACGGGGCCTGCTGCTGCGCTCGGTGGCTTGCCTAACTCGACGATGCGCAAAGCAGTGCCGTCTTTTTGCAGGCGTTGCTGGCCGGCCACCACAATGGTTTGCCCCTCTGTTACACCGTCCGTGATTTCAACCTTGCCCTGGCGACGCACCCCCAACTTAACCTCTTGACGCATTGAAACCCATTGGGTGTCGGGTGGCAAATTGGCGGCTGCAGGCACTGCAGAGGGTTCCACCACGCGAATCACAAATTGCTTGCCGCCTTGTGGCACGATAGCCTCTTCAGGCACCACCAAAGCTGCGTCGTTCACGCCAAAAATGGCGGTCACCCGGGCGAACATGCCAGGACGCAAGGGCCCACCACCAGGGGCACCGCCCGCGGCAGGCTTTTTGCCAGTCGGGTTTGCGGAAGCCGCGTTGCCCGGTTGTGCGGCGGGAGCACTCAAAGAATTCGGGCCCGCACTATTGGGACGTGCTGTTACGGGTGCAGGTTCACCAGCCGTGTTGGGCAATGTGGCGCGCACACCGACTGAGCGGGCATTAACGTCCAACAAAGGATCAATGGCTTCAATACGCGCCTTGAAAATGCGACCCGGAAATGCCTCTAGCGAAAGTGCCACGGTTTGCTGGGCCTTAAGCTTGCGCTGAAACCGCTCGGGCAAGCGAAAATCCACCAGCATGGTGCTGGTGTCTTCCAAGTTCACCAAATCGGCACCGTCCTTCACGTAGTCGCCGATGTTCACATTGCGCAGTCCCAACGTACCATCAAACGGAGCGGCAATGGCCATGCGTGACAAACGCGCGTCAGACAAAGCCAGCTGTGCCTGGGCTACTTGCAAGGCAGCGCTGCTTTCGTCCAGCACCCGCTGGGCAACAAAATTTTGCGCCACCAACTCTTGGTTGCGCTTGTGATTGGCCTGGGCAATAGAAACCTGGGCTTTGGATTGACTCACCTCAGCGCGCTGCAAGGTGTCGTCTAGCTGCACCAACAGCTGGCCCTTGCGCACGCGAGCACCATCGACAAAGGCCAGTTCTTTGACTCTGCCAGCCACTTCGGGGCGCAGCATCACGCTCTGGCGTGAGCGCAAGCTGCCGACAGACTGGGCATCGTCTTGCAACGATATTTTTTCTACCTTAGCAACTTCCACGCCTGCAGCCCTCGCCGGCTGTGCGCTACTAGCTCCTGTTTTAGGAGCAGAAGAAGTTCCGGTTGCAGTGTTAGCAGTAACTTCTTTGGGTCCGCTGGGTTGCGATTGGTACCACCACGCGGCACCACCGGCCACGGCCATGCCAACCACTGCAATTGCAGGGTATAAAAATTTCGATGCCATGAATGTCGATTCCTCGTTATTTTTTTTGCAGCGCCATATCAACGCCACGGTTTGCCAGGCCATCGGCCCGCTCATTGCCAGGGTCGCCCGCATGGCCCTTGACCCAACGCCAGTCGATTGTATGGCCCGCCTGTGACGCTACGGCGTCGAGCTGCTGCCATAAATCAACGTTTTTTACGGGCGCTTTGGCCGCAGTTTTCCAACCCTTGGCTTTCCAACCCACCAACCACTCAGTCATGCCTTTGAGAACATACTGGCTGTCCACAAACAGCGTCACTTCGCATGGCCGCTTCAAAGCCGTCAGCGCCTGAATGACCGCCATCATCTCCATGCGGTTGTTGGTTGTGAGCGGCTCGCCGCCAAAAAGTTCTTTCTCAGAACCATCGGGCGAACGCAACAATGCGCCCCATCCGCCGGGACCAGGATTGCCTTTGCAGGCGCCGTCGGTGTAAATGACCACTGAGTTCAATCGTGTTTCTCCAGTTGCTGAAATTCGGCACCTCGGTTGGCCACCGTTACTTGTTTACTCACTTTGGGTGGCGCTGCCTTCCACGCCGGGCTGAGCAGGCGCATGCCGCGCACCCGCTTGACCGCCACCAAGAAATACGCCGCGCCGAAAATAGGCCACCATCGGGGGCCAGCGCGGTCCATCCATTCAAACTGCTGCAACCATTTTTCGTTGTCAACTGCGGGGCAATAGCAACCAAACTGCCCTACTTCGACCTCAAAACTCAACAAGCGCAGCCAGTCACGCAAGCGCCAGTAGCCAATGAATTCGCCACAGTCGGGCAAAAATAGTTTGCCGCCACCCAGACGCTTGTATAGGTGGGCGCGTTGCTGGCGCAGCCCCCACAGGCTTAAAGGGTTCAGGCCGCACACCACCACGCGCCCCTCGGGTACCAGCACCCGCTCCACTTCGCGCAAGGTGGCATGTGGGTCGGCACTAAATTCCAGGGTGTGGGGCAACACCACCATGTCGATGCTGCTGGCGGGAAATGGCAGCGCTGCAAAGTCGGTCAAGAAAACCACCTGAGGCTGCGAACCCGCTTGGGTGCCCTGAATAATAGCCAAGTGATCGTTCGCCAGCCACTTGTGGGGCATACGGTTAGCCTTCAAGCCATTGAGCTCCGGCACCCCCAGTTGCAGCGCGTGGTAGCCGAAAATATCAGCCACCGCAGCATCCACCTGGTTGCGCTCCCACGCCAACAGGTACTGGCCTGCTGGGGTTTGAAACCATTGGTGCAAATCTATAATTTGGCTGCTCATGACCTTACTACCACTGCCCGCTTTTGACGATAACTACATCTGGATGTTGCACGACGGGCGCAATGCACTGGTGGTAGACCCCGGCGACGCACAACCCGTTTTGCAAGCCCTGCAGCGCGAGGGCGTGCAGTTGCAGGCCATTCTAGTCACCCACCACCACTTTGATCACACCGGGGGCATCGACACGCTGCGCGACGCCACCGGTGCAGCGGTATATGGCCCGGCGGCAGAAGTCATCCCCCAACCCTTGACTCTATTGGGCGGCGGCAACCGCGTGCAGACGCTGGGTTTGACGTTCAATGTGTTGGATGTGCCCGGGCACACCAACGGCCATATTGCTTACTTCTGCGCAGCCATG
>JBEGPS010000193.1:0-4221 GCA_041181325.1 Pseudomonadota bacterium | reverse complement strand
GTGCCAGTGTCCGGACAATGTACGTAATTCAGCCTAGGTTCAGCCATGGTGCAATGAGGTGTTTGATAATTGCACCATCCTACTGGAAACCCCCTCCATTTTTTGAAAGTATCCCCATGTTGAACGGCAAAACTGCTCTTGTTACCGGCTCCACCAGCGGCATTGGTCTGGGCATCGCCAAAGCATTGGCAGCCCAAGGCTGCAATATCGTTATCAACGGTTTTGGCGATGTGGAAGGCCCCAAGGCCGAGATCGCCGCGCTGGGCGTGCAAGTGGCCTACCACGGTGCCGACATGAGCAAGCCCACCGAAATTGAAGACATGATCCATTTCGCAACCGCCACCTTTGGCAGCGTAGACATTCTGGTCAACAACGCGGGCATTCAGCACGTGGCGCGCATTGAGAGCTTCCCGGTAGAAAAATGGGACGCCATCATCGCCATCAACATGAGCAGTGCCTTTCACGCCACCCGCTTGGCGCTGCCCGCCATGCGGGCCAAAAACTGGGGCCGCATCATCAATGTAGCCAGTATCCATGGCTTGGTGGGCTCAGCAGAAAAATCGGCTTACGTAGCTGCCAAGCATGGCGTGGTGGGTTTGACCAAAGTGACTGCGCTGGAAAACGCAACCACCGGCGTCACCTGCAACGCCATCTGCCCGGGCTGGGTGCTAACCCCCCTTGTGCAAAAACAAGTGGATGCCAAAGCCGCCGCACACAACATCAGCAATGAAGATGCCACCAAAATGCTGCTGGGCGAAAAAGAGCCCTCCATGCAATTCACCACCCCCGAAGAGCTTGGCGCGCTGGCCGTGTTCTTCTGCTCCCCGGCAGGT
This sequence comes from Pseudomonadota bacterium, assembly GCA_041181325.1. Classification (GTDB taxonomy): domain Bacteria; phylum Pseudomonadota; class Gammaproteobacteria; order Burkholderiales; family Burkholderiaceae_C; genus Allorhodoferax. Next base: position 3,388 of record JBEGPS010000193.1, on the reverse strand, counting down.
AACAACGTGCGCGGTGTGGCGTGGAATATGGATGGTGGTTGGACTGCGCAATAACCGGGCGTACAGATACGGTCATCCCCGAAAAATAATTTCAACTCACTGTGACCACCACGGCATTCTTAAAGCCGCTGTTGTCGAATCTGTTGACGCAAATTGACGCGCTCTTGCTCGGTTAGCTGGCGAGCGGGGGGGGTACCGGCGCCCTGGGCGTTGTGCTGTACCACAGGATTTTGGGCTTGCAGAGCCGAGCGCAACTCGGTCTTGCGACGGTTCGATTCCTGTGCGTTGGATTCGAACGCGTGAGCGCCATTCGCCAAAGCGATCAATAGGAAAAAAACCATGGCCCAACGTGGTTTAAACATACAAATTAGGAAAATTAAGAAAATATAAATTTGCGTTGAAAGGGCTCACCATTGTTCGGCGCCAATGCACATTGGAGCACGCCTCATTTGTAACAATATGTCAACCGCCAGCCCGTTAATCAGCCAATGGGCATTCTGCCGCGCAAAATCGGAAATGTTACAAATTCGAGCCAAACTATGCCCACAGCGCCCGCCCGTTCTCACAAAATATTGGTGGTTGACGACGATTCCCGCATCCGGGATCTATTGAAGCGATACCTTACCCAAGAGGGATTTGACGTTTTTGTAGCGGAAGACGCCAGGTCGTTGTCCCGCGTGCTGCTACGCGAAACCCCAGACCTGATTGTTCTGGATTTAATGATGCCGGGTGAAGACGGTTTGTCTATCTGCAGGCGACTACGTGCAGCCAATGATGTCACGCCTATCATCATGCTTACGGCCAAGGGTGAAGACATAGATCGCATTGTGGGACTTGAGGTAGGCGCGGACGACTACTTAGGCAAACCGTTTAACCCCCGCGAGTTACTTGCCAGGATTCACGCCGTTTTGCGCCGTCGCCCCACCCCAGAAGTACCCGGTGCACCGTCTAGCGACAACGAAATTGCACGTTTCGGTTCCTTCACATTTGACATGGGAGCACGCTCGCTGCATAAGTCCGGGGAAGAACTGATGCTAACCACGGGTGAATTTGCCATGCTCAAGGCACTTGTACGCCACCCGCGAATTCCACTCTCGCGTGAAAAGCTGGCCCAACTCTCGCGGGGCAGAGAATTTGAGCCTTTTGATCGCAGTCTCGATGTGCAAATCTCACGGTTGCGAAAACTCATAGAAGCAGATGCAGCGGCTCCGCGTTTGATACAAACGGTGTGGGGTATAGGCTATGTATTTGTGCCTGATGAACCCGCTTAACACTACACCTCTGCACACTTGACCGCCGCGCACACCCAAGGTTTTCCAGACAACGAGCCCTCTGTTTTAGACGAGGGAGAACGACCTGCTGCTGCGCTGACTATGGCTGGGCTCAGCCTATTTTGGCGAACTTTTTTCTTGCTTGCGCTGCTTTTACTAGGCAGCATCTTGGCCTGGCTGCAAACGCTACGTTCACTGGAGTTTGAGCCCAGGTCTCAGCAAATGGCGCAGCAGCTCGCGTCGCAGGTGAATTTAAGTCGGGCAGCACTTATTCATGCGGATGCCATCGCGCGCATATCGCTACTCAAAACCATGGCTGCAGAGGAAGGCCTGCGCATTGTTGTGCGTGAGGCTAGCGACCGCTATTCCATTCCAAACACGGGCACTCTGGACAGTGACATGGCCGCAGAGCTGCAAAAGCGCTTGGGAAAAACCACCGTTTTAGCCAGTAGTGTGAATGGTCAAGCAGGACTGTGGGTGGGGTTTGACATGGATGGCGACGCCTATTGGCTGCTGGCAGACACAGCGCGCTTTGCGCAGGCGGGTAGCAAGACCTGGATCATCTGGCTAGGCATGGCAGCGGTGCTTTCTCTTGCAGGAGCGGCAATGATTGCACGCTTGATCAATCGCCCGCTCAAAGAGTTGTCGTTTGCCGCCAGCCGGGTGCGTGATGGTGATTTCAGTGCAAGCCGATTGAGCGAAAGGGTGCAGACCAGCGAAATACGCCAAGTCAATATTGGCTTTAACCGCATGGCGCAAACCCTGGCCAAGGTGGAACAAGACCGCGCGGTCATGCTCGCAGGCATATCGCATGACCTGCGCACCCCACTGGCACGCCTGCGGCTGGAGACAGAGCTCAGTGTTGCCGACCTGGATGCACGTGCGCACATGGCCGCTGACATTGACCAACTTGATGCCATCATTGACAAATTTTTGGACTACGCGCGGCCCCATAAAGCACAACTCGAGCCCGTTGCACTCAGCGATGTGGTGGCGGCAAGTGCTTATGCATTCCAAGATAAACCCGATATGGCATTGAGGGTTCAGATCGAAGACGGCTTGTTGGTACTGGCAGACGAGGTGGAGCTGGGTCGCATCATCTCCAACTTGCTGGAAAACGCCAGGCGCTACGGTAAGTCCCCTGAAACAGGAGTGGCCCGTGTCAACGTGGCCGCTATCGGCCGGGAAAAATGGGTGTTGATCAAAATTCGCGACCACGGCTTAGGGGTAGCTCCCGAACAAATCGCCAACCTAACCAAGCCGTTTTACCGCGGCGAAGCAGCCCGCACAGCCGCCAATGGCGCGGGGTTGGGGCTTGCAATTGTGGAAAAAACGGTAGCGCGCATGGGCGGTGAATTTGCGTTGACCAATTCCGCCACCGGCGGACTATCGGCACATATCAAGCTGCAGCGGGCCAAGGGTAGCCGACCAACTTAAGGTTGTGGTTTGCGAACCAATAGCGCTACAGCACGTGCCTCCATGGCTCGCCCTTCACCCACAGGGCCCATTTTTTCGGCAGTTTTGGCTTTTACATTCACTTGATCGACCGCCACACCCAGCACCTGGGCAATGCGCTGGCGCATAGTGCTAATGTGCGGGGCCAGTTTGGGGGCCTGGGCCACCACGGTGCAGTCCACATTGCCGATCTCAAAACCTTTGTCGCGCACATGCTGCGTGGCCTGCGCCAGCAACACGGCAGAGTCGGCATTTTTAAACGCAGCGTCTGTATCGGGAAAGTGGCTGCCAATATCGCCCAGGGCCGCAGCGCCTAGCAGCGCATCGGTGATGGCGTGCAGCAACGCATCGGCATCGGAATGGCCTAGTAAACCTTTGGTAAACGGAATTTCAACACCTCCCAAAATAAGCTTGCGCCCCTCGACCAGCGCATGAATATCCCAACCTTCACCAATACGAAACGGCATAGAGTTCCTTGTACTTTTAAGTGGCTGATGTGGCTTGGCGTGCGCTCAGCACACTGTGCGCCAGCGCAAAATCTTGTGAATAGGTGACCTTGAAGTTTTGGGCGCTGCCCTCCACCAACAAGGGGTGCAAACCCATGAATTCCATGGCGCTGGATTCGTCAGTGACCGCATCGCCCGCTGCCTGCAGCGCGTGCA
>JBEGPS010000192.1:0-3418 GCA_041181325.1 Pseudomonadota bacterium | reverse complement strand
AGTTGGCAACCGTTTGCGCCTCTACGCCTTGACTTGCGTCTACTACCAGCAACGCGCCTTCGCACGCCGAGAGCGATCGGCTCACTTCGTAAGAGAAGTCCACATGACCTGGTGTGTCGATCAAATTGAGGTTGTAGACTTGCCCGTCGTTGGCTTTGTACTGCAGGGCTGCCGTCTGCGCTTTGATGGTTATTCCACGCTCTTTTTCTATGTCCATGGAATCCAAAACTTGCGCTTCCATATCCCTCGCTTCGAGCCCGCCACAGCGCTGAATCAGCCGGTCTGCAAGGGTAGATTTGCCATGGTCAATATGCGCAATGATGGAAAAATTTCTGATGTGATTCATCAACGACGTGCTTCAAGTGATTGAACTAAAAAGAGGCGCGCATAAAAAAAGGCGCGTCCGGTTAAGACGCGCCCTGAACCAACAATCTTTTGGCAACTGCGAAAGTTGGAACTTCATTGTAGGCAGAAAGTACCGGCTTCACAGCCCAGAATTTGGAACGGACGGGTCGTTGCAACCCGACAACACTCAACTTATGCACAGCTTATAAACAATTGCTAGGTGTAACTTATGGACAACTTGCGGGTGATCTGTGAAACGGCTGTGGAAAATTTTGTTCCATCTCATGGATCTAGAGTCATCCATACACCCGAAATACGCTGTCTGTGGCCCCTATTCTAACCAAAACCATAGGGAGACGATTCAAGAACATGCTCACGCATTTGTCCAACTCCATGAACTTAACTGAAATGAGATGGAGTTGGCGCTTGAGGACTATTTTGCAGGACGAATTACCGCGTATTGAGTCCACTCACCACGCCGAAACAAGACAGTCAATGTTTTAGATTTGTCGTGCTTGCCCAAAACAATCTCAAAATCCTTCAAACTTTGGATCTCGTTGTTGGCGATTTGCAGGATCACGTCACCTTCACGCAACCCGGCACGCGCAGCTGAATCAACAGCGGCTTCTACGCGTACACCACCCTTCACACCCAACTCTTTCTTTAGTGCGTCAGTGAGATCACTCACTGCCAGTCCAAACACCTGGCCTGCTGCTGACCCTTTGGCTTTGTCTTCTTTAACAGGCCCTTTGGCAGCAGACTTATCGACCTCCACTTCCGCCACCGTAACAGTCAAATCACGCGAAGAGCCACGACGGAAAACTGTGACGGTGCTGCGGTTGCCAGGCTTGGTGCTGCCCACAACGCGAGGCAAATCGCTGGATTTATCAATCACCTTGCCGTCAAATTTGGTAATGATGTCACCCGCCTCTACGCCTGCTTTTTCAGCCGGGCCGCCCGCCTCGACACCGCGCACCAAAGCGCCGATTGCTTTACCCAAACCAATAGACTCCGCCACTTCTTTACTCACCTGGTCAATTTGCACACCAATGCGCCCACGTGAGACACGCCCCGAACTACGCAATTGATCGCTTACACGCACAGCCTCGTCCATTGGGATCGCAAAGGAAATGCCCATAAACCCACCTGAGCGAGAATAAATTTGGCTGTTAATTCCAATCACTTCCCCACGCATATTGATCAAGGGGCCACCAGAATTTCCAGGGTTAATCGCCACGTCCGTTTGAATGAAAGGCAAATAATCACCTGTATCGCGTTGCTTAGCGCTGACGATGCCGGCGGTTACGGTGTTCTCTAACCCGAAGGGCGAGCCAATTGCCATGACCCACTCGCCTACACGCAGTCGGCTCACGTCGCCGACTTTGACAGCAGGTAATCCAGAGGCCTCGATTTTGACCAAGGCAACGTCCGTTCGCTTGTCCGCACCGATGATTTTGGCCTTGAACTCGCGTTTGTCGGTTAACGTCACCAGCACTTCATCGGCGCCATCGACCACATGTGCGTTGGTCATGATGAGTCCATCAGTCGTCAAAATGAACCCCGAACCTACGCCGCGTGGTTGCTCCTCGTCTTGCTGAGGTCGGTTCTGCCGTGGCGCTTGGCGCGGTGCATTGGGCGTCGGTAATCCAAAGCGCTTAAAAAACTCCAGCATTTCTTCTTCACCCGGATTACCGGTTTGTGATTTAGCCACTACCTTTTCCAAGGTGCGAATATTGACGACAGATGGCCCAACCTGATCCACCAAATCGGTGAAATCCGGCAGTGCCCGCGCTTGGGCCTGCACTGTAGTGGGAACTACTGCAATCACCATGGTGCCAGACATTGCCAGCGCTACCAACAGTGCGCGCACTGGCTTCATCGTTGTTAAATTCATTGTGCTTACCAGTTAGTCAAAAAATACGCAGAGACGCATGTCATTTCTTACGCGTCAGCCCGTGTAAAAACAGATTTAACGTTGCAGCAGGAACTTCGCCGACAGCGGTAATCCACCAGCTATCAATTTGTCGCGTAAGTGTTCGCGTAGCGCCAGCGAGATCAACACCTACTTCACGACCATGCCTGCGGCCATCGAACGGCTCAACGAACAACGATACAGTGGCCAAGCCATCTGAAAAAATCCACTGAAGCGTACCGGCCGGATTAGAGGCTGCATTACTGCCAGTTGCCAAGGGGCGCAAATAGCACCCGACTGGTTTGAACCCTGCAACCTCTTTGCGCATAGCCCAGCCCTGCGCATCGGGTGTGGTTTTTTGCAACTCTTGATGCTCAACACGGTAGCCCTCCGTGGCTTGCATCATGTGGGTTAACTTCGCCATACTCACAGGAGCGTCCAGCTGCAGCTCTGAAAATGCAGACTGCTCTATAACGCGTCCGTCTGCGCCCAAAGTTTGCAGTTGAACCACGAGCCCCGTTTTACGCTCGCTCCAAACGCGGTACCCATAACGCAGTGGGTCATTGGGCAGCAATTGCACAACATCGGTATCTACACCCACCACCCGCTCAGTGCCCGTTGCCTTGAGCTGATAGAAATCACCAATATTGGTGTCACTTGACTTCAGCAGATTCGGAAACAAACCCAAAGAATCCCGCGTCTCCGTGAACGCAACCTTGGACTCAGGAAAAAAAGTAATAACTTGGTCGTTGCGCCTGAACGTGCTGCGTGGCAGGCCACTCAAGGGCTCTACCCGCTCCATTTGCTGGGTACCGTCGCAGATATGCCAAATTTTGGCGGTGGCGGTTTTGGCCCCCGCAGACACAACAAAAGTACCCGTATACGCGCGCTGACGCGATGCCTCATGGGCGCGCATGAGCCAGGCATTGATCGCGCTATCGCCTGCCATCGGCTCTGCGCTCGCCGCGCCGACGTGCGCCAGCATCGACATAACAATGCAAACTGCAAGCAATAGGCTTCGACTGCGCATCAGCGTTGTTGTCTCTCGAAAGTGGCGTTACGCAAAAAACCCGACGGCATTTGAAATGCCGAATGTCCGCCGAGCTGCTGGTGGGCCGCCATCAACGCGTCGAGCTCAGGATTGCGCACCATCACTGTTTG
>JBEGPS010000191.1:0-13881 GCA_041181325.1 Pseudomonadota bacterium | reverse complement strand
CGTCGGTACTTTTCCACCGACTTGGCCATCGACCTTGGCACCGCCAACACCCTGATTTTCGTCCGCGACAAAGGTATTGTTCTCGATGAGCCCTCCGTGGTTGCCATACGCCATGAGGGTGGCCCGCAAGGCAAAAAAACCATCCAAGCTGTGGGTGTGGAGGCCAAGGGCATGCTGGGCAAAGTCCCCGGCAACATCGAAGCGATTCGCCCCATGAAAGACGGCGTGATTGCCGACTTCACGGTCACCGAGCAGATGCTCAAGCAGTTCATCAAGATGGTGCACCCGCGCGGCATTTTGAAGCCCAGCCCGCGCATCATCATTTGCGTGCCTTGCGGTTCTACCCAGGTCGAGCGTCGTGCCATCCGCGAAAGTGCCTTGGGCGCCGGTGCCAGCGATGTGTTCCTGATTGAAGAACCCATGGCTGCGGCCATTGGTGCCGGTTTGCCGGTGTCGGAGGCCAGTGGCTCCATGGTGGTGGACATTGGTGGTGGTACCACCGAAGTCGGAGTCATCTCTCTGGGCGGCATGGTCTACAAAGGCAGTGTTCGCGTGGGTGGCGACAAGTTCGACGAAGCCATCATCAACTACATCCGCCGCAATTACGGCATGTTGATTGGTGAGCCCACAGCAGAAGCCATCAAGAAGCAAATTGGCTCAGCCTTCCCCGGCTCCGAAGTCAAGGAAATGGAAGTTCGCGGTCGCAATCTGTCTGAAGGCGTACCACGCAGCTTCACCATATCCAGCAACGAAATTCTGGAAGCGCTGACAGATCCGTTGAACAACATCGTCTCTGCCGTTAAAAATGCATTGGAGCAAACTCCCCCGGAACTGGGCGCTGACATTGCTGAGCGCGGCATGATGCTCACCGGTGGTGGCGCGTTGTTGCGGGACCTGGACCGCTTGCTGGCTGAAGAAACTGGCTTGCCTGTGTTGGTGGCCGAAGAGCCACTGACGTGCGTGGTGCGCGGTTGCGGCATTGCGTTGGAACAGATGGAGCGTTTAGGCTCTATTTTCACCAGCGAATAATCGTTAGGTACAGCGATGCCACTCGGTACGCTGGAAAGTAATCCCCCCCCTTTCTTTCGACAGGGCCCGTCGGCCCTGTCGAAGTTGGCCGTCTGCAGTGCATTAGCCGTGTTCCTAATGGTCGCCGATGCACGCTTTAAAGTCATGCAGCCCATGCGTGTGGCGCTGGCTGCCGTGCTCTATCCCGTGCAGTGGGTCGCCTTGCAGCCCGTGTTGCTACTGGAGAGCGGGGGTGCGTATTTTTCATCTTTACGTTCCGCGCAATTAGCAAAAGACGATGCCTTCAAAAAGCTGGGCTTGCAGTCCCAGCGCGCCAACCAGGTGGAGCAACTCGCCTTGGAAAACACCCGTCTTCGCAATCTGTTGGGCTTGCAAGAGCGCATGCAAAGTACGGGCATCGCAGCCCAGGTCTTGTATGACGCTGCAGACCCCTACACACGCAAAGTGGTGATCGACAAAGGGTTGACCGAAAAGATCGCGTTGGGTTCTCCGGTGCTCGACGAGTTGGGCGTTATTGGGCAAGTGACACGCGTCTACCCCACGGTGAGCGAAGTGACCCTGCTGACGGACCGCGACCATGCGATTCCAGTGCTCAACACCCGCACTGGTGCGCGTGGCGTGGCATACGGTGATAACTCTACGCATGCCGACGCGATGGAGTTGCGATTTATGGCTGCGAATGCAGACGTTACGGTGGGTGACTTGCTTACCACCAGCGGTGTAGATGGTGTGTATCCACCGGGATTGCCGGTGGCCCGCGTTGAAAAAGTAGACCGAAAGGTGGACGCAATTTTTGCGCGCATTTACTGTATTCCGCTAGGTTTGGTGGCGGGGGCCAGCCATGTCTTGGTGTTGGAGCCGTTGACGTCGCAGATTGCGCAGCGACCCGCAACTGACCCCGCGCCGGTAGTGGCTAAACGCAGGACACGCAAATGAGCGTTATCGGGCTATATGGGAGTCGATCATGATCATGCGGCCCGGTCAGCAATTGCTGCTGCCAGCAAGTCCATTTTTTATTTGGGGAAGTTTAGTGGTTGCGCTGTTGCTCAATATGGCTCAAAACATGGGGCTTTGGGGGCGTGTCGCTTGGGCACCTGACGTGTTGGCGGTTGTATTGGTATTTTGGAGCGTGCACCAGCCCTTGCGCGTTGGGATTGTTATAGCCTTTGTTTTTGGTCTATTGATGGATGTTCACCAAGGTGGTTTGCTGGGGCAGCATGCCTTGGCGTACACCGTGCTGAGCTTTTTTGCGATCACGATACACCGGCGCTTATTGTGGTTTTCAGTGCCATCGCAAGCGGCACAGGTGCTGCCACTTTTTTTTGCATCCCATGCGGTTGAATTGATTGTTCGCATGATTGGCGGTGGAATTTTCCCAGGGTGGTGGATTGTGCTTGCGCCATTTTTAGAGGCCGCACTGTGGCCTGTTGCCAGCATCATATTGCTGGCACCCCAGCGGCGAGCACCTGATCCCGATGCAAACCGCCCTTTGTAACGCGGCCGCCCTATGACGGAGTTGCGTAACGTTGAGATGGACCTGTCCCGGTTTCGTACCCGGGTATTTGTGGTCAGTGTGGTGGTGGTGTTCTGCTTTTTGTTGTTGGCTATGCGGCTGGTCTATTTGCAGGTTTGGCGTCATGATGATTTGCGTGCCCAAGCCGAGAGCAACCGGACGTCCATTGTGCCTATCGTGCCCAATCGGGGGCTGATATTGGACCGCAATGGCATTGTGCTTGCCAGCAATTACTCAGCCTATACGTTAGAGATTACGCCCTCCAAAAGTGGCGAAGTTGAGCAAACGATTGAAGAGCTTTCCCAGTTCATTGACATCACCGCACGTGACAAGCGCCGATTCAAAAAGCTCATGGACGAATCTAAGAGTTTTGAGTCAGTACCCATTCGTACACGCCTTACCGATACCGAGGTGGCCCGGTTTTCGGCACAGCGCTTTCGCTTTCCTGGGGTGGAAATTAATGCGCGACTTTTTCGCAGCTACCCCTACGGCGAATTGGCGAGCCACGTTATTGGCTACATCGGGCGCATTAATCGGGCTGAAAAAGAAAGAATAGACGATAGTGACGACCAGGCGAATTACCGTGGCACCGAGTACATCGGCAAGCTGGGGGTGGAGCAAAGTTTTGAGGCGCAGTTGCACGGCATCACCGGCGTGGAGCGGGTAGAAACTTCTGCAGGCGGGCGGGCTGTGCGCAAACTGGCAAGCACGCCGTCGACTCCGGGCAACGTTGTGGTTTTGTCAATCGACATCAAACTGCAAAAACTGGTTGAAGACATGTTTGGTGATCGACGTGGTGCGTTGGTAGCGTTAGATCCCAAGACCGGCGAGGTGTTGAGTTTTGTAAGCAAGCCGACTTTTGACTCCAATCTGTTTGTCGAAGGTATTGACCAAGAAAACTGGCAAATGCTGAACGAGTCTATTGACAAGCCCTTACTCAACCGCGCCCTGCGCGGAACTTATCCACCAGGCTCTACCTACAAACCCTTTATGGCAATGGCCGCGTTGCAAACTGGCACACGCTCGGCCACGACGCTGATTAATGACCCTGGTTTTTATATGTTCGGCGGGCACCGTTTTGGCAGCCCTGAGAACGAACGCGGCGGCATCATGGACATGCGCCGCGCTATTGTGGAGTCCAGCAACCCTTACTTCTATTCGTTAGCAAACGAGATGGGGGTTGATGCAATGCACGACTTCATGAAGCCTCTGGGCTTTGGACAAATCACGGGTATTGATATCCATGGTGAAGTGCGTGGAGTGCTGCCCAGCCAAGAGTGGAAACGCAAATACTACAAGCGACCTGAGCAGCAAAAATGGTATGCCGGTGAAACTATTTCATTGGGCATTGGCCAAGGCTACAACAGCTTCACCATGCTGCAGTTGGCGCAGGCCACATCGATCTTGGCCAACAACGGCATTAAGCACAAACCCCAGTTGGTGATAGCCACACAAGATGCATCCAGCCGTGTGCGTGTGGCTTTGCCGCCAGCAGAAGCTGAAAACCTGAACCTCAAACAGGAGAACGTAGATATTATTCGCCGCGCCATGGTGGGTGTGACCCAAGAGGGTACGTCGACCAAAGTGTTTGCGGGTGCGGGGTATTTGAGTGGTGGGAAAACGGGTACTGCCCAAGCCGTATCTATGGGACAGAAAGAAAAGTACAACGCTTCCAAAATGGACGAGCACCAGCGCGACCACTCGCTCTACATTGCGTTTGCGCCGGCCGATGATCCCAAAATCGCTTTGGCGGTGATTGTCGAAAATGCAGGCTTTGGTTCAACGTCTGCTGCGCCCATTGCCCGGCGTGTTTTTGACTATGTGCTGCTAGGCCAATATCCGAATGAAGAAGACCTGCTGGCCGTGAGCAAAGGGCAGGCCACGGCACCCGTCGGCAAACCCAGAGCTGTGGGGGATGTGCCTTGGCCACCTGCAGGCAGCCGGGCGCAATAACCCTGCAGAAGTGTTTCTAGAGCCCTAAGGGTTTGATAAAAGCGTCGTAGCCGGTTTTCAAAATCAGCGCAGTAACTACGCAAATGAATACGGCGCGCACAAACCCCGTGCCGTGTTTGAGTGCCAAATGCGTGCCAGCCAAACTCCCCACCACATTCGCCACGGCCATGACCACCGCAAAGTGCCACCACACATGGCCTTTGAGCGCAAACAAAATGAGGGCTGAAAAGTTGGTGGCAGTGTTGAGCAGCTTGGCGCTGGCAGACGCGTGCAAAAAGTCATAGCCTAACAAGCGCACAAAAAAGAACACAAAAAAGCTACCCGTACCCGGGCCAAAAAATCCGTCATAAAACCCGACAACGACCCCAATTCCGCAGGCAATAGCGATTTCTTTGCCTCCCGAAAATTGGGGTGTGTGGTGGCGCCCCAATTCTTTTTTGGCCAAGGTGTAAATCAGCACCATCAGCAACACTGCGGGCAGCACTTTGCGCAAAAACTCTGGTGACACCATGGTCACGAGCCAGGCACCACAAAGTGACGCTGCAAAGCCGGCCACCGCTGCAGGCCCCAGCGCGTGCCACGGCATAGTCACCCTGCGGCTGTATTGCAGCGTGGCCATGCCCGTGCCCCAAATAGAGGCGCCCTTGTTGGTGCCAAACAGGGTGGCGGGGTGCGCCGTTGGAAACACGGTGAACAGGGCTGGGATAAGTATCAGCCCACCACCGCCGACGATGGAATCCACAAAACCAGCCAGCAGGGAGGCCAGCGATACAACAAGCATTTCCATACGGCTATTTCCGCGCCAAGTACACGCCCCACACCGCCATGGCCATGCCAATGAGCGCAGTGCCCGAGAAAGTTTCACCAAAAAGCAGCCACGCCACCACAGCCGTACAAGGCGGCACCAAGTAAAACAGGCTGGCAATATTGACGGCCCCGCTATTGCGGATAAGCCAGTTGAGCAAACTAACCGCACCCAGCGAGAGCACCAGCACCAGCCAGCCGAGGGCGAACATAAATTCACCCGTCCATTGCACGTTGTAGGTTTCGGTCAGGCTTGCGACCAGCCACGTGAGCAAGGCAGTCGGCAAAAACTGGGCCACCGCACCGGTGCGCCAGTCAAAGTGGGGGCAAAAGCGCTTTTGGTATAGCGTGCCTGCGGTAATGCCCAGTAGTGCCACTACCGCTGGTACCAATGCTTGCAGCGCAAATCCTGAGCCTACCTTGTTCATCACCACCAAGCCCACCCCCAGCAGGCCCAGCAGTAAGCCCAACCATTGCCGCTTAAACACCACTTCGCCCAGCAACCAGCCTGCACCGGCGGCTGTGAGCAAGGGCTGCAGCCCCACAACCAAACTGGTGACCCCGGCCGGCAGGCCCTTGGAGATGGCAATAAACACGCCGCCCAAGTAAATGCCGTGCAACAGCAATCCGGCCACACCAATGTGAAACCACGCTTGTGGTGTTTGTGGCCAAGGCGCACGTGTTGCCCCTGCCACGGCCACCATGCAGGCAATCACAAGAAGATAGCGCAGCAGCAAAAAATACAGCGGTGGGGCGTGCGGTAAACCCAGGCGTGCGCCTATGAATCCGGTAGACCACAACACAACAAACAAGAAGGGAAAGGCACGGGAGTAACGCAGCAACATGCCTTGACTTTAGCAGCGCCGCCCATAAAAAAAGCACTGGGGTTGCCAGTGCTTTCTAAAACCGCATCGTTATGTGCAGCGTTATATATTTTTGTTAATGAATCGCACGAAATCTCCTCGGCGTCTTCTCTCACCCGGCTAACGCCGTCAATTGCCTCGCAGTTGCTTTGGCTGAAGTGCACGCAATGTAACCCGTGCACCTAGGGCCGTGTATTGGGATTTACCCTTTGAATGACGCGGCGTCTTCGGCAATCCACTGAGCAGCCTTCTCCGCAATCATCAGCGTGGGTGAGTTGGTGTTGCCGCTGGTGATCAAGGGCATGATGCCCGCATCGACAACACGTAGCCCCGCCACACCACGTACCTTAAGGCGGCTGTCCACCACCGCCATGGGGTCGTTGTCGGGCCCATCCACACGGCCCATTTTGGTGGTACCTACGGGATGGAAGATGGTGGTGGCAATGGCGCCTGCCAACTGGGCCAGATCGGCATCGCTTTGGAACTGTATGCCGGGTTTGTATTCCTCGGGCTGGTACTTTTTCATGGCGGGTTGCGCCACGATGTTGCGGGTCACGCGCAGTGAGTCGGCGGCAATTTTTCGGTCTGCATCGGTGCTCAGGTAATTGGGGGCAATGGCCGGCGCGTCGTTGAAATCTGCTGACTTAATTTGCACAGTGCCCCGGCTTGTGGGGTTGAGGTTGCACACGCTGGCGGTAATCGCGTTAAAACTGTGCAACGGCTCGCCAAAAGCGTCCAGGCTGAGGGGCTGCACGTGGTATTCCAGATTGGGGTGCGGTTGGCTGGCATCGCTTCGCGTGAATGCACCCAGTTGGCTCGGGGCCATGCTCATGGGGCCGGTGCGCTTGAAGGCGTATTCCAGGCCAATTTTGGCTTTGCCCCACAGGCTGTTGGCTTGGGTATTGAGCGTGGTGGCGTTTTTGACTTTGAACACTGCACGAATCTGCAAATGGTCTTGCAGGTTGCCACCCACGCCGGGGATGTCTTTTACAACTGACACGCCACGTGCGCGGAGCAACTGTTCTGGCCCTAAGCCAGACAACTGCAAAATTTGTGGCGAGCCAATAGCGCCTGCGCACAGCAGCACTTCTGCTGTGACAGTGGCGGTGACCATTTCTTTGCCATCCCACACCTGTACGCCTGTGCAGCGCAATGCGGCATCAGCGCTATCAGGCGTGGGCTCCACCACCAGTTTGGCCACTTGCGCGCTGTTCCATAGTTCGAAGTTCGGTCGCGCGTAGCACATGGGGCGCAAAAATGCCTTGGCTGTGTTCCAGCGCCAACCTAGTTTTTGGTTCACTTCAAAGTAGCCTACGCCTTCGTTGGTGCCGCGGTTGAAGTCGTCGGTGGCGGGAATGCCCGCTTGCGTAGCGGCTTGCGCAAACGCATCCAGTACGTCCCAGCGCAGGCGCTGCTTTTCAACACGCCATTCACCACCAGCGTTGTGGTGGCGCAGCACCTTGCGGTAGTCGGTGCTGGCATCTTGCATCAGCAATGGCGCTGTGCCGCGCGCGCCGTGCATGGCGTTAGCGCCTTTGTAGTGGTCTTCATGCATTTTGAAATAGGGCAGGCTGTTGTCCCACGTCCAATTGGCATCGCCCACCAGTTGGGCCCATTGGTCGTAGTCGCGTGCTTGGCCGCGCATGTAAATCATGCCGTTGATGCTGCTGCTTCCGCCCAGCGTTTTGCCGCGTGGGTAGCGCAGGCTGCGTCCGTTGAGTCCCGCCTCGGGCTCAGTGTTGTAAAGCCAGTCGGTGCGCGGGTTGCCAATGCAATGCAAGTAGCCCACGGGGATGTGAATCCAGTGGTAATCGTCTTTGCGCCCCGCCTCTATTAGCAGCACGCGCTTGGAGGCGTTGGCGCTCAGGCGGTTGGCTAGTAAGCAGCCCGCAGTGCCTGCGCCAATGATGATGTAGTCAAAAGTAGTTTCGTTCATAGGAGTAAGAATGCAGAAGCGGCCACCGCGGTAGGAAGAAGAGCGCCGAGCAACAAGTTGCCGGCACCGATGGAATGGTCATTAAACCCGTGGCGCAACAGCGCTACGCCAGCAGGGTTGGGAGCGTTGGCAATGACGGTGAGCCCGCCACCCGTGACTGCCCCAGCCATGAGCATGTATTTGGCTGGGTCTGACATGCCTGCAATCAACGAGCCCAAATAGGTGAGCGCGGCGTTGTCGGTAATGGCGGTAAGGCCTATGGCACCGAAGAAAAGCGCAGTCGGCGCTAAGCTTGAAACGATGGGTTGCAGCCACCACTGCTGCATACCGCCCAGCACTACCAGTCCAGCCAAAAAGAAGCCCACTAGTAGACCTTCTTTCAAAATCAGTGGAGTTTGAAACCGTGCATAGGCCTGCGTGTAGCCTAAAAAAAACAAAAATAAACCCAAAAACAACACAGGGTGGTGCGCCAAGGCCACCACACCTGCCAAAAATGCCAGGTGTACCAGGCTCACAACCCAGGGCACAGCCACTGGTGCTACAGCCGATGGCTCTGTAGCGATGTCGGTTGCCACATGCTGGCGCAGAAAAAACACCACGCCCGTGGCGTTGACCAACACCGCCAACGCGGCCTTCCAGCCAAACGTGCTGGCCATGAAGGAGGATGTCCAATTCCAGGTGTCGGCCACCATCAGCACTGGGGGTGCGGCATATGAAGTTAGCGTGCCGCCTATGGATATATTTACAAACAACACTCCCAGCGCGGCGTACTTCAGTCGTTCAGGTATGTCACGGGTGAATAGTCTAGGTGCCAACATCAGCGCGGCCAGTGTCATGGCAGCGGGCTCGGTGATCAAGGAGCCCAGCAGCGGTACCAGCGCCAACCCGAGCCACACCAGCGCCACCGGCTGGCGCAGCGGCAGCATGCGGGCGAACAACTGCATTACGCCGCCCACGGCCTCTAGCACTGGCCGTGACGCTGCCACCACCATCACCACAAACACAAACAGCGGCTCGGTGAACTGGCGTGATTCGGCATAGGCAATGGCGCTGCTGCTGCCAGTAACTAGCGCCATGGAGGCAATCAACACAAAGGCCCAAAAACCAAAAACTACTTCAACCTCTCCTAACAGGTGAAAAAGACCTGCGTGATGTGGGTGACGGTGTGCCAAGCGCTCAAAAAGGGATGTGCCAAAGGTGTGTAGTAACGCCACACCAAAAAGCACTGCGGCTATGGTTTCCATGGATCAGTGCCCCGCCCAGACGGGTTTGCGTTTTTCTTGAAACGCCTTTTGGCCCTCTTTGGCATCGTCGGTCAGGGTGAAAAGTGCGATCTGGCTCTCGGTAAACGCCACGGCTTCTTCAAACGGCATAGCCTCCACTTTCTTCAATGTGTACATACCACGGCGAATCGCGGCGGGTGACTTGTCCAGCAGGCGCTCTAGCAGCCATTGCAGCTTGGCGTCTACATCGCTATCCGCATCGCTCACATAGTTCACCAGGTTGTATTCCAGCGCTTGGGCGCTGGTAATAGGTTCGCCGGTAATGCACATCTCCACCAGCTTGCGCCGGGGAATCATGTGTTGCAGCACGCTCAACACCTGTGCGGGGAACACGCCCACCTTCACCTCGGGCAAACCAAACACAGCGTGGCTGGCGGCCACGGCCATGTCGCACATGCTCATCAGACCCATGCCGCCTGCCATGCATGCGCCGTTCACGCGCGCAATCAGCGGGATGGTGCTGGCGCGGGCCACGCGCAGCAGCTGCGCCAAGTGGCCGTGTGGCTCGGAGTAATCGGTGGTGAAAGCCTTGGCGCTTTGCAAGTCAGCCCCGGCGCAAAAGGCCTTGGTGCCAGCGCCGGTGACCACAATGGCACGCACACTGCGGTCGGTTTGCGCGGTGGTGATGGCGAGCGCCATGGCAGAGAGTACGCCGTGGCTCATGGCGTTGCGCCGCTCTTCGCGGGTAATGGTGAGCCACAGCACCGCACCACGTTGCTCTGCGGTGAGTTCGGGGGTAGAGGCGTATGTTGTGGTGTTGATTGTTGTAGTGTTGTCCATGCTGTCTCCTGGGCGGTATTTTGCGTTATCCCATGGGCAGCGAGTACCATCCGTTGCAAACAAACGTTGGAGATATTTGCACCGTGGAGGATACCCAGTCCCGGATTGCCCTTGAAAACACGCCAGACGGCGTGTGCGCCGTGCTGCGGGGCCGCTGGACTGCATCGCATTGGTCCGTTGCGGCCCAGTGGACCGACGCACAAGTCGCGCTTGCATATGCTACCCAGCCGACGACGCTGCGGTGGGACCTGCGCCAGATTCAGCGCCTGGACCACACCGGCGCACAAGTGCTGTGGAACGCGTGGGGCCGCACCTGGCCCGAACATCTGATGGTGCTGGAAAACCAACGCACCACTTTGAAACGGGTGGCGCGTTTTTCGGTCCCTGCGGTTGCGGCAAAACCCACCACGGTGCGCCAGTTATTTCTACAACTCGGTGCCAGCTTGTTTTCTGTGGGTGGTCATTTTCAAGACGCTTTGGCTTTGATTGGGCAGCTTGCATTGGATGTCTGGCAGCTGGTGCGCCACCCTTTGCGCGGCCCGTGGCGCGATATATCGGGCCACCTCGTGCGCATTGGGGCCACTGCCTTGCCCATCACCGCGCTGGTGGGGTTTTTAATTGGCGTGGTGCTGGCGTACCTCATGTCGCAGCAGCTGCGCACCTTGGGGGCCAACACCTTCATCATCAACATCTTGGGCATGGCGCTCATCCGCGAATTGGGCCCGGTGCTGGCGGCCATTTTGATTGCGGGTCGCTCGGGTTCAGCCATTACCGCGCAGATTGGCGTGATGCGGGTGACTGAAGAGCTGGACGCCATGCGTGTGATGGGCATTTCTCAAGGCTTTAGGCTGGTGATGCCGCGCGCCATTGCCATGTCCATCGCCATGCCATTGCTGGTTGCCTGGACTACGGCTGCGGCGCTGTTGGGCGGCATGCTGGCGGTCGATGTTGTGATGGGCATTACGCCCGCGTATTTTTTAGAGGCATTGCCCAAAGCTGTGAAGTTGGAAAACCTTTGGTTGGCCATGGGCAAGTCCACCGTGTTTGGACTGGCCATTGCGCTGATTGGTTGTCATTTTGGTCTGCGCGTAAAGCCCAACACCGAGAGCCTGGGCGAAGGCACTACGGCGTCGGTGGTCGCGGCCATCACCACCGTGTTGATGGTAGACGCCATCTTTGCCATCACCTTCAAAGGGGTGGGCCTGTGAACGCGGTCGAGATCAGCCACCTGTGGTCCACCTTTCGCACCCGGGGTGTGAAAGCAGTGATTCACCAAGACCTGAGTTTGAACATCGCGCGAGGTGAGTTTTTGTCGATTGTGGGTGGCTCGGGCAGTGGCAAGACGGTGCTTCTACGTCAGATATTGGGGCTGGAAACACCCGCGCGTGGCACGGTGACGGTGCTGGGTAAACCCGCTTCCGAGTTGGGGCGCATTGGCGCTGCCAGTCGCGTGGGCATGTTGTTTCAGCACGGGGCTTTGTTCTCGGCGTTTACCGTGCTGGAAAACATTGCCTTTGTTCTGCGCGAGCTGCACACCCTGCCACCCGCACTGGTGCGCGACGTGGCCATGGTCAAGTTGCAAATGGTGGGGCTGGACCCATCGCACGCGCACAAAATGCCAGCCGATTTGTCGGGCGGTATGGTCAAGCGCGTGGCCCTGGCACGTGCCTTGGCCATGGACCCGCCGCTCTTGCTGCTAGATGAGCCCACTGCAGGCCTAGACCCCGACAGTGCTGACGACTTTTGCGCCCTGCTGCGCTCACTGCACCAAGAGCTGGGCCTCACCATCGTGATGGTGACGCATGACCTGGATACGCTGTTCGAGCTCAGCACCCGCGTGGCCGTGGTGGCAAACAAGCATGTGATTGTGGATGCGCCCCCGCGCGAGGTGGTGCAGTTTGCGCACCCGTTTGTGCATGAATTTTTTCAGGGTGGGCGCGGTCAGCGCGCCATGGCGCTGCTGCACGCCAACCCGCTAGCCGATTAGAAAGACAACTTATGGAAAACAAATCCCATGCCTATGCCGCTGGCGCGTTTGTGCTGGTGGTGGCCGCGTTGCTGGTGGCCATGGCTGTGTGGCTGACCCGCGACCACAGCGAACAGCGCGTATATGAAATATCCAGCCGCGACGGCGTAACAGGCCTACAGCCCCAGGCCGGCGTGCGCTACAAGGGCGTAGTGGTGGGCCGCGTAATGGCCATCGAACTAGACCCCCAAACCCGTGGCAACGTGCTGGTGCGCATTAACGTGAACGACAACGTGCCCGTGACCACCACCACCTTTGCCGCGCTGGGGTTTCAGGGCGTGACCGGTTTGGCGTTTATTCAGCTGGACGACCCCACCGACAACAGTCCCGCGCTAGACACCAGCAAAACCCAGTTTGCCCGCATCCCCATGCGCGTGGGCATGTTTGGGCGCTTTGCCGAGCAGGGCGGGCAAATTCTGACGCAGGTGGAGCAAGCGGGCCGCAAGGTAAACACCCTGCTGGACGAGCAAAACCAAAAAACCCTGCTGGCCGCAGTGAACAACCTGAGCCTGGCTGCTGCCAACATTGCCCAGCTCACCCGCAGTGTGGACCAGTTGGTGAGCGCCAAGCCGTCTAGCGATGCCACCGCCCTGCAGCGCACCGTAACGCAGGCCGAAGCCACCCTGAAAAGCCTGCAAGCCACCACCGAGCGCCTGGGCGCTGGGGCCGACGCTATCCGTGGCACCGCCACTGACTTTGGCAAATTGGCAGCGCGTGTGACCGAGCCCGGCGGTACCTTGGACCAAATTGCCCAAAGCACCTCCACGCTGGCTGCCACCGGCCAGGCGCTTAACAGCACGCTGGTGCCGCGCTTGAACCGCACAGTAGAAGACGCTGGCCGCTCTGCCCGCCAAGTAGGCCGCGTGGCCGAGGCAGTGAGCGAGTCGCCCCAGTCGTTGCTGCTGGGCCGTGGTACCGCCACTGCAGGCCCGGGCGAGCCCGGCTTTGTGGCACCAGTGCGCCGGTAGCCAGAAATAATCAGCCTGAAACGATTTGAAAGTTACTATGAAAATAATAGCTGCTTACGCATACTGCACGGGCGCTACAGCCCGATTTGGTCTAAATTTATCGGCTGTAGTCCTGCTGCTGACTCTGGCAGGCTGCGGCGTAATGCAAGCACCCGCCCGCCCCGCCGTGTACGACTTTGGCCCGGGTGCGGTGGTGTCTGCCGAGTTGGCCAGTGCCGCCACTGTCCAGGCCGCGCGCCCCAGCGCATTGCTGCTCACCGATGTAGAAACCACCCCGGCGCTGGACACCACCGCCGTCCTGTTTCGCCTGAACTATGCCGACGCCCAGCAGCTGCGCCCCTATGCCCAAGCCCGCTGGAGCATGCCGCCCGCACAGCTGCTGCGCCAGCGCCTGCGTGAAACCTTGGGCCAGCAGCGCCACGTGCTCAGCCCCGGCGAAGGCGTAGCAGCAGGGCAGGGCAGCGTCACCCTGCGCATTGCGCTGGAAGAGTTCAGCCAACTGTTTGAATCCGAGAGCGCCAGCGTGGGCTTGGTGCGCCTGCGCGCTACGCTAAGCCAGAGCGCCGCTGCAACAGGCCCGTTGGCAGGTGGTGCAGATCGCCTGCTGGCCCAGCGCAGCTTTGTGGTGCAGCGCCCCAGCAGCACGGCCGATGCCACCGGTGGTGTGCGGGCGCTGACCGCAGCAACGGACGCAGCCATTGCCGAGCTGGCGGCGTGGGTGCAGCA
>JBEGPS010000190.1:0-3250 GCA_041181325.1 Pseudomonadota bacterium | reverse complement strand
GAGCCAAGGGCTTGGAAGCCCCCATAGTGATGCTGCTCGATACCGATGGGGAAGCGCCCAAGCCCGAAACCATGGGTGTGTTGGTACAGTGGCCTGGCGAGGCCGCCTATCCCCAGCGCTTTGCATTTGTGGCCAGTGAATCGCGCCCCAGCGCCTGTCTCGGGCCTGCTTTGGCGCAAGAACTGGCGGCACGCCAGCGCGAAGAACTCAACGGCCTGTATGTGGCGCTGACCCGCACCCAGCACACGCTGGTGATCTCCAGCGTGCAACCACATCGGCAAAACCCTGGCAGCTGGTGGCTGCGGCTGGAGGCTCTGGCGGCGGATGCGCCTACGCAGGCGGCGCAAAACGTGCCGACATCTGCTGATGCATTGGGCGACAAGCCAGCTGCCGAAGCAGGCACTTTTACCCTGAAAATATTGCCAAATCGGCCTGCATCCCCCGTGTACCATGCGCAAGAAGCTACTAAAAGCATAGCAACTTCAACTGCCGTGCAAGACACTGCAGCGCCCACCGACAGCCTGGATTCGCGCTTAGGCCAGGCCATGCACCGCCTGCTGGAGTGGGCGCAGCCGGTGGCGGGTGGTGTGTTGCCAGCGGCCTTTGCAGCAGACAATGTGGCCAGCGTGGCGCGTGCGTTCGAGCTGACCGAGCCCCAAGCCCAAGCCGCCGCCGCCATGGCCGGCAGCATTTTGCAAGGGCAGGGCGCTTGGGCGTGGGATGCCGCGCAGCTGCTGTGGCATGGCAATGAGGTACCCTTGACGCGTCAGGGGCGGCTTTTGCGCATCGACAGGCTGGTGCAGCATGCGCCCACCGGCCACTGGTGGGTGCTGGATTTCAAATCCACCGCCCGGCCCCACGACCAACCCGAGCTGCTGGAGCAGCTTTCCACTTACCGCGAATCTGTGGCCCAGGCCTACCCGGGCCACACGGTGCGCGCCGCATTTTTAACAGCGCAAGGCGCTTTGATTGAACCCTGATTGCATGAACACTGATTCCACTAACTCGAATATTGTCGCCATCGTTGGCGGCGGCCCCGCCGGCCTGATGGCAGCCCAAACACTGCAAGACGCCGGCTACGCCGTGCACCTGTATGACGCCATGCCCAGCGTGGGCCGCAAGTTTTTACTGGCAGGCAAGGGCGGGCTCAACCTCACCCATTCTGAGGGGCCAGACGCCTTTGCCGGCCGCTATGGCGCGCGCCGTGGCGCGATTGAGACGCTGCTGCACGGCTTTGACGCCACCGCCTTGCGCGAATGGGTGCATGGCCTGGGTGTGGAAACCTTTGTTGGCTCCAGTGGCCGCGTGTTCCCCAAAGACATGAAGGCCGCGCCGCTGCTGCGCGCGTGGCTGCACCGCCTGCGCAACCCTGTCGCGATAGCCCATAACACCGACAAACAAGGCGTGCAGTTCCACATGCGCCACCGCTGGACCGGCTGGGCTGCAGACGGTGCGCTCACGTTTGACGCACCACAGGGCAGGGTGCAAGTGCAAGCCCGCGCCACTGTGTTGGCATTGGGCGGCAGCAGTTGGGCGCGCTTGGGGTCTAACGGCGCGTGGGTGCCGCTGCTGGCCGCGCGCGGCGTGGCCGTGGCTCCGCTGCTGCCCAGCAACTGCGGCTTTGACGTGCAGGGTGGCTGGACCGAATTGTTTAGCAGCCGTTTTGCGGGCCAGCCCTTCAAATCGGTAGCTATGCAATTCACCAACGCACAGGGCGAGGTGTTTTCTCGCAAAGGCGAATTCATTGCCACCGCCACCGGGGTGGAAGGCAGCTTGGTGTATGCCGCGTCCAGCCTGCTGCGCGACGAAATAGCGCGTACCGGCCACGCCACGTTTCACCTCGATTTGCTGCCCGATATGTCTTCTGACAAAGTGCTAGCCGAGGTGCGCCACCCGCGCGGCACGCGCTCGCTTTCTAGCCACTTGAAAAGCCGCTTGCACCTGGAAGGCATCAAGGCCGCCGCGCTGCACGAGGTGCTGAGCAAAGAGGCCTTTAACGACCCCCTGCAACTGGCCGCCGCCATCAAGGCGCTGCCCATCACCCTGCAAGCCGCCCGCCCGATTGACGAAGCCATCAGCAGCGCCGGTGGTGTGCTGTTTGAAGTGCTCACCCCCGGCCTGATGCTGGAGCAGCTGCCCGGCGTGTTTTGCGCCGGAGAAATGCTGGACTGGGAAGCCCCCACCGGCGGCTATTTGCTGCAAGCCAGCCTTGCCAGTGGCAGGCAGGCGGGGGTGGGGGCTACGGGGTATTTGCGGGGGTGATGTATTGCTGAGTGGCTGCAATGCCGCGAGAGCGGTCTTTGAAGTTTTGGTAGCTGAACGACAAATTTGGGGCAACTGTTGACATTAGATGCTTACCGATAACGGGAAGACAAATACACTTCAGTCATCTGTATGATCGTTGGACTCAGTTTTTTTGTCTTCAACTCGGAAAAGCTCTGAAATGGACTCGCTAGTCCACCATAATTGACATTGAGAAGAGCAACCGTGACCACACGTCACATGACTTTTTAAACATGCAGTTCAACTTGGTTGTAAAAAGCTGGGGACTGAGATTGAACCAGTCCATGATAAGGCTCAAAGCGTAGCTTTTTATATCTAATCGTGGAGAAGACATGCGCGTCTTGCAGCAACAAGTGGCATCAATTCAATATCTGTCCTTTTTGAATATCGACGCGTTGGGAAAATGGTTACGGCGCTGGCTGCGACGTAGTAACTTATTTGCATGCTTGCTATACGCCGCTGCAGTCGGTGTTCAAGCACAAGAGCTAATGGCCATGCGGTCAATTAGCCGCATGGATAATCCCGAGGCTGTGCAGGATGGACTGAAGGCCCTCGGCGAACGAGTTTATCGCCTCAAACCTGCAACAACCACTCGAGTTCTGCTGGCCGCCCCCTGGGACACATCGCTTGAAGGTGATACTAAGCTCTATTCACGCAATCGACACGCCACGGTGGTCCTTGAGGGAGGCCGCTTAGTCTACGAGTCCTACAGGCCTGGAATAAATCCAGATACATTGCATCACGGATTCTCGATGACGAAAGCCTTAACCGCATTGGCAGTTGGCGAGGCATTGTGTGCGGGCAACATCAAAAGCTTGGACGATATGGCCCTAACTTATGTACCTGCGGTGAAAGACACAGCTTACGGGCAAGCGACTTTGCGGAATTTGCTGGGCTACACCAGCGGGGCAAAAGATCCGCGTGGCAATGGTTACGTAGGCATTCACAGTTATAGCGATTTTGGCGC
>JBEGPS010000189.1:0-6935 GCA_041181325.1 Pseudomonadota bacterium | reverse complement strand
TGCTAGGTCTGGCCGAAGCCACCGACTGCCGCCGGGTGCGGCTGTTGGGCTATTTTGGTGAAGCCAGCGGGCGATGCGGCAATTGCGACAACTGCTTGAACCCGCCCGCCGTGTGGGACGGTACCGACGCCGCGCGCAAGCTGCTCAGCACCATTTACCGCATTCAGCAAATGAGTGGTGTGAGTTTTGGCGCCGGGCACTTGATGGACATCGTGCGGGGCAAAACCACCGAAAAAGTAACCCAATACGGGCACGAAGCGCTCAGCACCTTTGGCATTGGCGCGGCATTCAGCGAGCTGCAACTGCGCGGCGTACTGCGCCAACTGATTGCCATGGGTGCGGTGGCGGTCGATGCCCAGGCATTCAACACACTGCAACTCACAGCCGAGTCGCGGGCGGTGCTTAAAGGCGATGTTTCGGTGCAATTACGCGAGTCGGTGTCGGCACCGGCGGAGCGCAAATCCAAACGCAGCACACGTTTGGGTGCCATGGTGAAAGCGCCAATTGCCTTAGATAGCGATGCTTTGATGCGTTATTCGGCCCTGAAAACCTGGCGGGCCGAGGTCGCCAAAGAGCACAACTTGCCCGCCTATGTGATTTTTCACGATGCCACGCTGGCAGCTATTGCGCAGCGTGCGCCGCAGTCGATGGATGACTTGCAAGGCATCAGTGGAATAGGGGCGAAGAAACTGGAAGCCTACGCGCAAGAGGTACTGCGCGTCGTAGCGGTTTAGGAACTCAAATTTCCGCAGGGCCGCCCCAAGGAAATTTAGCCCCCCGGGGGGGCAGCGACCCACGCAGTGGTGGAGCGTGGGGGCCTTATCTACGGAAGCAGCTTTCGTACGACATGGCTGCGCCGGTCATGGTGTTTTGTAGTCTGGTAATGGCGCGAGCGTGGCGCTCAGCGTTACTGCCATTGTTGCAATTGCTACTGGCTTGGCGATGGCGCTGTACCAAAGCGTGCAGTTTGGAGCGGCAAGCGTCTAAGGCTCCAGCAAAGTTGAGCGCAATGTAAGCAGAGTGGTCCGCATGGGTTTGACGAAATTCGTCAGACCAGTAGTTGAATAACTGCCACTTGTAAGTGCCTTTTTCGGGAACCTGGATAGCTTCTTTGTGCATATTAGCTGTGCTTTAAAGTAAGAATGAATGCTGTTTACTTTTGCATTCGGTTGTACTTATCACGCACGACATCCTTGTGCGGTTGACAACATAGCAAAAAAAATTACGTTCGAGTTACGAGGGTTTACCCGATAAATTTCGGTCTACATCATGGCGACCACAATTAACCCGATATAAATTTGCGCCGCTTGTAGGTAAAATCCGTGGCTATTGACTTGACTCCATTGAAAGAAACACATGTCCGCACCCTCTAACCACGCCGAGCACCAACCCGAAGACGCAGTTGAAGCTGTCGTGCCATTGATTCCCATGGTGCTTCCACTCGTGGGTGCTGTTTTGATGTTCTTGTTGGCCTTCATTGCCGTTTCAATGGCCTAAAACCCTGCGTGCCACACTGTGGGTACTTTTAAATTTTCAGGGCACCGTCTGGTGCCCTTTGCATTGGTTGCCAGCTTGTCACTGAGTGCCTGGTCCGCTGGGCCCGCGGTGGGGGCGGTCGGTTG
This sequence comes from Pseudomonadota bacterium, assembly GCA_041181325.1. Lineage (GTDB taxonomy): Bacteria > Pseudomonadota > Gammaproteobacteria > Burkholderiales > Burkholderiaceae_C > Allorhodoferax. The sequence goes on along the minus strand of JBEGPS010000189.1, from coordinate 5,313 downwards.
CCCTTTAATTTTGCAAAAAACCTTCAAGCGGCTTCAAGATGAAGCCCCTCAGAACCTGTGTCAGTACGCAGGTAAAGTTATTTTGGTAGTTAACACCGCCAGTTACTGCGGGTTTACAGACCAATACGAAGGCCTAGAGAAATTGCACGCAGCACGTGCTGCGCAAGGTTTAGTGGTCTTGGGTTTTCCTTCCAATGACTTTGGCAAGCAAGAACCGGGTGACAGCAAGCAAATTGCAGATTTCTGTTTCAACACCTACGGTGTGAAATTTCCGATGTTCGAAAAATCAATTGTCAAAGGGCCCACCGCAAACGCTCTTTATAAAGACTTGATTAAAGCGACCGGCGAAGCACCTCAGTGGAATTTCCACAAATACCTGATTGACCGCAGAGGCAAGGTTGTGAACAACTATGCCAGCCTCACCACACCAGACAACAACCGTTTGGTGTCGGATATCAATAAAGCTCTTAAATCTCAGTAACTGCGTCAGCACGCAGCCCCGCGCCCCAACAGGCCATCTGGATTTATTCGCTCGCAATACCACGTTGCATAAAGTCATTAATTTTTTGCATAGCTTTTGTCCGTAATTGCTTGGTAACTTTGGTACCAGTTCATAAAATGGCCCTCCCAGACACTCCGCAACACACCAACTGCCCTGAAAAATCGGTTTATCCAAAGTAATGCATCTCGCTTTGGATAAGCCATTTTTAAACTTAGGAGCTTCTTACATGAATTCACCAGCAATGCAGGGCCTTAATCTCAACACGCCAAGCTATGTCAAAAATGCGCGCTTGATCGCGTGGGTGGCGGAAATAGCCGCACTGACTAAGCCTGCCAGTATTTACTGGTGCGACGGGTCGGAGGAAGAGTACCAGCGCCTGTGTCAACAGTTGGTAGATGCTGGCACTTTCAAAAAGCTCAATCCCGCTAAACGCCCCAACAGCTTTTTGGCGTGTTCTGACCCCACCGACGTAGCCCGCGTAGAAGATCGCACTTACATCTGCTCAGAGAAAAAAGAAAACGCTGGCCCCACCAATAATTGGATGGCCCCCGCAGACATGCGCGCCCTGTTGCAAACCGGCAAAGACAGCCAAAAAGCGTTGTTTGACGGCTGCATGGCCGGTCGCACCATGTATGTTGTTCCTTTTTCCATGGGCCCACTAGGGTCACACATTGCGCACGTTGGCATTGAACTCAGCGACAGCCCTTACGTGGCCGTGAACCAAAAAATCATGACCCGCATGGGCAAGGCGGTGTTTGATGTGATCGGTACCGATGGTGCGTTTGTGCCGTGCGTACACACGGTGGGCGCGCCTCTGCAAGCGGGTCAAGCTGATGTGAAGTGGCCTTGTAGCAAGACCAAGTACATCGTGCATTACCCAGAAACCCGCGAAATCTGGTCCTACGGCTCCGGCTACGGCGGCAACGCACTGCTGGGCAAGAAGTGCTTTGCACTGCGCATTGCGTCCAACATGGGGCGCGACCAGGGTTGGTTGGCCGAACATATGCTGATTTTGGGCGTAACCAACCCCGAAGGCCGCAAGTACCACGTAGCAGCAGCATTCCCCAGCGCTTGCGGCAAGACCAACTTCTCCATGCTGGTGCCTCCACAAGGCTTTGACGGCTGGAAAGTCACCACCATTGGTGATGACATTGCCTGGATCAAGCCCAATGCCGACGGCAAGCTGTACGCCATCAACCCCGAGGCCGGTTACTTTGGCGTGGCACCCGGCACCAACTTCCACACCAACCCCAACTGCATGGCCAGCTTGGACAAAAACGTGATCTTCACCAACGTGGCCCTGACCGATGACGGCGACATCTGGTGGGAAGGCATGGAAAAAGACACTGGTGGCGTGCCCGCACATTTAATCGACTGGCAAGGCAACGACTGGACGCCAGCCATTGCCAAAGAAACCGGTGCCAAAGCCGCTCACCCCAACGCCCGCTTTACCGTGGCGGCAGGCAACAACCCCGCGCTGGACTCAGCCTGGGACGACGCTAACGGTGTGGCGATTGACGCGTTCATCTTCGGCGGCCGCCGCTCCACCACCGTGCCTTTGGTGACCGAAGCGCGCAACTGGACCGAAGGCGTTTACATGGCTGCGACCATGGGCTCCGAGACCACCGCCGCTGCCACCGGCCAAGCCGGCGTGGTGCGCCGTGACCCCTTTGCCATGCTGCCCTTCATGGGCTACAACATGAGCGACTACTTCCAGCACTGGCTCACTATGGGCGACAAGCTGGCAAAGTCTGGTGCCAAGCTGCCGAAAATTTTCACCACCAACTGGTTCCGCAAGGGCGACGATGGCAAATTCGTCTGGCCTGGCTACGGCGAGAACATGCGCGTGCTGAAGTGGATGATTGACCGCTTGGAAGGCAAAGCTACGGGCACAGAGACCGGCTTTGGTGTGAGCCCCACGTACAACGAAATCAACTGGACCGGCTTGGACTTCAGCCTGGCCCAGTTTGACTCAGTCACCAGCATGAACAAAGCCGACTGGAAAGCAGAAATCGCGCTGCACACTGAGCTGTTCACCCAGCTGGCTTATCACTTGCCAAAGGAACTCGAAGAGACAAAAACACAACTGGAACAGCGCTTGGCAGCCTAATTTCAGCGGCACATAAAAAAGCCACCGCAAGCGGTGGCTTTTTTACGTCTGAACGACGCCTGCGCAGCGCCGCAGCAAATGCGATTTAACGCACAGTTGGCACTGCGTTAAAGGGCAAAGCATCGTCGCGCTCGCGTGTCCAGGCAGATTGCAGCTCAGCCATCACGCGGGGGTCGCGGCGGGCGTATTCCCACATGGCTTCTTCCTGGCGGCGCAGCTTGGCAGCGCGTGCCCAGTTGCTGAACAAGCCAGCCATGGCAGTGCTCACTTGGCGCAAGGGCGGTGCCAAAAGTGCCAGTGCAGCAAATGCCACCGTCCACAAAGCCACCCAGCCAGCCAACAAGTGGCCATCGGCCCAGGTGTCAATGACTTGGTCAGCGACCACCAGCAAGGCGGCCATCACGGCGGCCAGCAACATGCCAGCCAGTGTGCGAGAGCCTTCGGTCTCTTTGCGGACGCTGCCAGAACTGCTGGCGGTGCGGCTTGGAGTAGTGGAGGAAGTGAAAACGTTGTGTACTTGTGCCATGGTGAACTCCTTGGACAGACGGTTAGAAGACGGGTTTAAAACTGCTATGGGGTGAATACTAGGGTTTCTACTAATGATGTACAACTTTATGTTAGTGATGCAACCTATTCAGCAAACTTATAATTGACGAATATGCCACTCAATCTGCGTACTTTTGACCTCAACCTACTCAAAGTGTTTGACGTGGTGATGTCCGAGCGCAGCCTGACCCGCGCCGCGCATCTGTTGGCACTGACCCAGCCCGCCGTGAGCAACGCACTGCGCCGCCTGCGCGAGGCATTAGGCGACGAACTGCTGGTGCGCAAGGGTCGCACGCTGGAGCCGACCGCGCGCGGGCTGGAGCTGTGGCCGGCAGTACGCGACACCCTGCAAAAACTGCAAGCGTCCCTTGCACCCAGCGTGTTTGACCCTGCCACCGCCAACACCTCCTTTGTGCTGACCATGGCCGATGCCACCGCCGCTGAGCTGATGCCCGGACTGGTGGATGTGCTCACACACACTGCCCCCGGCGTCACCCTGCGTGTGGTGCCGCTTACCACCCGCGACCCGCGCCAACTGCTGGAGCAAGGGGACGCAGACTTGGCCGTGGGCCATTTTCCGGCCGTACTGGCCGACCTGACGGCGCGTGCGCAGTCCGGTGGCGCGGTGTCGTACCTGCACCACCGCCTGTTTGTGGGTGACTACGTGTGCGTGATGCGCCGTGATCACCCACTGGCCAACGCGCAGCTCACGCTGGAGCGATTTTGCAACGCACGTCACATGCTGGTGAGCTTTTCAGGCCGGGCATTCGGATTTATTGACGAGGCCCTCACGCTGCTGAACCGCACCCGCGTGGTGGTGCTCACGGTGAACCAGTTTTTTACTGCTGGCAAGGTGGTGGCAAACTCCGACTTGCTGACCGTACTGCCGCGCCACTTCGTGAGCGTGACAGGGTTTGCCGACCAACTGGTGCAACGCGAGCTGCCGTTTGACGTGCCGGCAATTCACGTCGACGCCCTGTGGCACCAGCGCCGCGACGGTGACAGCGCACACACTTGGCTGCGAACGCAAATTGCGGCTCTGGGCAGCAAGGCGTTTCCAGCATGAAGATTCAACTGCTATCTGACCTGCACCTGGAAGCCCACCCCCAATGGCGCGCCACGCCCGCGCCGGGTGCCCACCTACTGGTGCTGGCAGGCGATGTTGGCTCGTACCAAACGGGCTCGCAACTCACCGACACCGACTTCGGCCTGGGCCAGTTTTCTGCGGGGCAGGGCTGGCCCACGCCAGTACTGTTTGTGCCCGGCAACCACGAATACGACAGCCAGGACTTTGACGCCGCCCACGCCCGGCTGCGCGACACCTGCGAGCGGCTGGGCTTGATCTGGCTGGAGCGCGAAACGCAGGTCATCAACGGCGTTCGCTTTGTAGGCACCACGCTGTGGACCGACTTTGACGCACTGTCCCCCAGCGCCGCTCTGGCGACCAATGCCTCCACCAACGCGCTGGCGCAGCAGCTCAAGACGCGCGACAAAGCATGTCGCGCCGCCAACTATTACTTGAAAAAAACCCAAACCACGCGCCAGGGCGAACCCTGGTTGGCCGACGGCGTACGTGCCCAAGGGCTGATTTGCCAAGAATGGCTGCGCGAAGCACTGACCGCACCCTATGACGGCCCCACCGTGGCCGTGACCCACTTTGCCCCCAGTCTGCACAGCGCCGACCCGCGCTATGGCAACACCCCGGGCACTGCGGGCTTTTGCAACGCGCTGGACGACTTGCTGCCCTACGCCCAGCTATGGCTGCACGGCCACCTGCACGCCCCCAGCCACTACACGCACCGCGGTTGCCGCGTGGTGGCCAATCCGCTGGGCTACGCCCGCAAGAGCGAGCAAGCCGCGTTTCAGCCCACTATACTGATAGAAATAGGCCGCTAGCCCCCGTACAACATGCGTAAGCAGCTATTTTTTTTGTAGCAAAATAATCGCCTGTTATCCCTCATCACGTGGCGCTTTGGCTCCGGCCATTTGCTTACAGGCCGGGCTCGGGTGTCGCCCGCCAAAAGCTGGCGAAGCGCGGCACACCTGCGCCAGTGAGTCCACGGTATCGAAAAGTCACCCAAGCGCCCACGGGGGGTGGCGAGCGGCGCTGCGCATCGCTCAGACCCGTGCCCAGCTTGAAGCGCTGCGCCGGTTT
>JBEGPS010000188.1:0-3317 GCA_041181325.1 Pseudomonadota bacterium | reverse complement strand
CCGCATGCTTAGCCGCGTAGAGGCCGCCAAAATTGCTTGTTCTATTTCGGGTGACGCAGCAGCCGTGGACTTGGAATTTTTAGACCGCTCGCTGCACCCGCATATCCATGCCCAGGGCATGCAACTGGCGCTGCACGACGCCATTCAACAAGTGGTGAAGTGTGCGCAAGGCTGCGTGGCTGCTGCGGGCTTGGAAAAAGTGAATGCCGTCTATCTGACAGGCGGTTCGTCTGCCCTGCGCACCCTGATTGAAGCGCTGTGCATCGCCATGCCAGAGACCACGCTCGTCGAGGGCAACCGATTTGGTGGGGTTGCCGCGGGGTTGGCTTGGGCGGGGGCAGTGCAGCGCATATGGGCGCAAAGCGATTTCAATAGCGCGACAACATAAAGCCGTCAAAGAAATTTGCCAGCGCCTGGTGCGCGTTCAGCGGCAGCACATGGGCAATGTACTGGTCAGGGCGCACTACCACCAAAGCACCCTGCTCGCGGTTCACACCACGCAGGTCAAAAATATCCGGGCCGTTTTTCAGGGTCGGGCAGAACACTTTGTCGTAGTCACGCAGGCCATAGCGGCCCTTTTGCGGCAACAGCAACGCAGGCATGGACTCGATGGCCAGCGTGTGGTGGGCTTGCTGGAAGATGGCGCGCAGGTCAAACACGGCGTCCGGATCTTGGCCTGGGCCGGTGTATTTGTGCACCGGTGAATCAGGTGCATCTTGCAAAAACTGGCACAGTGCACGCACACCAGACAGCGCATTGGTGGCGTCATTGCGGCCCGCAAAAGCATAGAGACGCCAGCGCCCATCCGCTTTGCCCGCGTGGCCTAGCTGCACCACCTTGGCATCGGCCACCCGCAAAACGGGTGCAGAGTGAAACCGCATGCCAACGTCAAACCCGGTGGCCAGCGCCTGGTGCGTGGCCGCGCCGCAAATGGCGGACTCTTTGTATTGAATGCCCATACCGGCAGTGAAGCGCAGGTGCTGTTCAAAGTACTTTTGAAACGCCTTGGGGTCAACGCCACCGGCGCTGCCTTCGCCTTTATCGGCCTTGTCGCCTTTTGCTTCTGCGGGCTTGTCGCTGATCATCTTGGCCCACTCGCGGTCGAAGTCAATCAGCATCTTGCCCATCACCTGGCGCTCGGCAGAGTAGCTGTGCAGCAGCTCGGGGGCACATTGCCCGCGCAAGACGGCAGCCATTTTCCAGCCCAGATTAAACGTGTCTTGCATCGAAAAATTCATGCCTTGCCCGGCTTTGGGGCTGTGGGTGTGGCAGGCATCACCGGCAATGAAAACATGGGGCAACCGTGTGGCCAGCTCGTTAGTCGGCACGTCGTCGTATTTATCGCAAATGCGCTGGCCGATTTCATACACCGACCACCAAGGCACCTCTTTCACATCCAGCGTGTAGGGGTGAAAAATGCGCTGCGCTGCGCTGATGACCTGATCCACAGTGATGTTGCGCTGCGCTACGCGCTCGTCTTCGCCCAGCTTGTCCATCTCCACATACATGCGCACCAAATAGCCACCCTCGCGCGGGATGATCATCAGATTGCCGCCGTTGTTGGACTGGATGGCCACCTTGTGTCGAATATCGGGGAAGTCGGTTACGGCCAGTACATCCATCACGCCCCAGGCCTGCTGGGCCGCGTCGCCCACGAGCTCCCGGCCTATTGACCTGCGCACCGCGCTGCGCGCACCATCACAGCCCACCACATAGCGGGCTCGCACGCTTTCTATGGCTAGGCCCCCCTTGCCTATATGCGTGGCGTCGGTACGCTCTAGGCGCACGGTTACAGGGTAGTCGGGTGCGCTGCTGTCCACCAACACGTCCAGCAGCTTGCGCGCGTAATGCGGCTCTAGGCGACCAGGGGAATTGCGCATCACGTCCAGGTAGAAGTCGTGCACCCGCGCTTGGTTCAAGATGACGTGGGGAAACTCGGAGAGCCCGTCCTCGGTGTCTTGCACGCGGCCATGGCGCGTGATTTGTTCGGGATGTTTTTCGTCGGGCTTCCAGAAGGTAACTTCGTTGACCCAGCAGGCTTCTTTGAGCACGCGCTCGCTGAAGTTAAAGGCCTGGAACATTTCCATGGTGCGGCACGCAATGCCGTCGGCCTGACCCAACTGCAAGGGTCCGTCTTTTTGCTCCACGATGGCCACCGAAATATCGGGAAAAGCGGCCAGCTGCGCGGCCAGTGTCAGCCCCGCTGGGCCACATCCCACAATGAGTACATCCACCTGCGCAGGGACTGCATCGGTGTGGGGGGACAGCTGCGCAGATGCCGGGCTGGTGTGCGGGTCGCCAGGGCGAAAGCCATTGAGATGAAATTGCATGGGTTGTCTCCTGTGTGTTTTAAAACAAGAATTTAGTATGTATGCATATTATATGCATGCTGTCTAAATAAATACCAGTCCACAAACGTGCCAATTTGCCAGCACCAAGCCCCTCAGTCTTGGGTCGGGGTGCTGCTAAGTGCCGCGTTGGCTTCGATCAGCAAGCACATCAGCCGCATAAATTCTTGGCGTTCGGAGGTCGACAAGGGTTCTAGCAGCCTGTCTTGGGTGTGCAGCACTTGGGGCATGGCGGCCTCCAAAATCTGCACGCCCGCGTCAGTAGGGCTGATCAGGCGCACACGGCGGTCTTGCGGGCTGATGGCGCGCAGCACCAGCCCACGAGTCTCTAAGCGGTCAATCACACCGCCAATGGTGGCCGCGTCATAGCTGATGGTTTGCGCTAGTGTTTTTTGGTCGATGCCGGGCTGCTTGCAAATCGCATGCAGCGCCGAGTACTGCACCGGCGTAAGACCCAGCCCCGCCACTTCCTCTGTGAACAAGGCCACGGCCAACTGCTGCAAGCGGCGTGCAAGGTGGCCAGGCAAAGTGCGCGGGTCCAGGGTTTTCCAACTATTGGTCATGTTTTACTTGGGGGGTGGGGTGCGCCAGACGCGCCGTAAAGTGGCAAATTCTAGTTCGCTCGCCTTGTGTGAACACCATTGCGGCACTGTAATTGCGGCGTCTATCGATCCGCATCCTACTTTATATTGCTATTAATTTGATAGCTATCTATGCACAACAGACGGGCGCTAACGGCATATATAACATGTAAACTGTCTCGCAAAATGCTCACCCCTACATCGTACCCAGCGCTTGCGGCCACCACCGCGCTAGGTGCACTACTGCAAACGCCGCAATTGCAACCTGCCTTAGCCCTTAGCCTATGGACAGGCCTGCTCGCTACAGCACTGGCAGCAGCAGGGGCTGCATCGGTGCTGGCTACTATCTACGGCACAGCACAGTGGCAGCACCTGACTCGCTGGGTGT
>JBEGPS010000187.1:0-8758 GCA_041181325.1 Pseudomonadota bacterium | reverse complement strand
ACTTTTCATACGGCAACTACTTCCCGATACAAAATTGAGAAAAAATAACACCCAGCAAATCATCCGACGTGAACTCGCCGGTTATCTCGCTCAACGCGTTCTGCCCCAGACGCAACTCTTCAGCCAACAAATCTAGCGACTGCGCGCGCGCAGTCAAATGAGCCGCAGCTTCCATTAAGTGGGCGTCAACACGGGCCAAGGCATCGAGGTGGCGAGCACGCGCGATGAACACGCCATCCGGACTAGCCTGCCACCCCACCACCTCCAAAAGTTTACTGCGAAGTGCATCCAAACCGCGGCCTGTTTTTGCCGATAAAACCACCCCGTCGGACTGCAGGGCCGTGGCGGCATCGGCTTTGTTCCAAACGTCGATAACAGGTACAGTTTTGGGAACTTTTAAGCCTATGGCCCTTGCTATATGTGCGTCGGCAGCTATATATTCTGTAGCATCAGCACGCGTCAAATCGTGCAAAAACACAACGGCATCAGCACTACCTATAGCCTCCCACGCGCGGGCTATTCCAATTTGCTCCACCACGTCATCGCTGTCGCGTAAACCAGCGGTGTCAATCACGTGCACTGGCACACCTTCGATCTGAATCGTCTGCAACACCTTGTCACGTGTGGTGCCTGGCACTGGCGTGACGATAGCCAACTCTGCACCGGCCAGCGCGTTAAGCAGCGACGACTTCCCCGCGTTGGGTTGGCCCGCAATCACAACCGTCATACCCTCTCGCAGGAGCGCACCTTGTGAGGCTTTTTGCAGCACGGCTGCCAATGCCTGCTGTAGCAGCTGCAGCTGCCCATGTGCGTCCGCCTTTTGAAGAAAATCAATTTCTTCTTCGGGGAAGTCGAGCGTTGCTTCAACCAGCATGCGCAGGTGAATGAGCGAGTCACGCAGACTGTGGATTTGTTTAGAAAATGCGCCCGACAGTGATTGCGTGGCGCTGCGGGCAGCGGCTTCAGTGCTCGCATCAATCAAATCAGCTATGGCTTCTGCTTGAGCGAGATCGATTTTGTCATTCAGAAAAGCCCGTTCGCTGAACTCCCCAGCTTGGGCAACTCTCAAACCCGCGAGGCAGGGCTTTGGGGTCGTAGAGTCACTTTGTGCAGCCGCTTGAAGGCACCGCGCCAACAACAATTGCAACACCACGGGGCCGCCATGGGCCTGCAACTCCAACACGTCCTCGCCGGTAAACGAATGAGGGCCAGGAAAGAAAAGCGCTAATCCTTGATCGATGAGCGCACCATTCGCGTCACAAAACGGCAGGTATGTTGCCTCCCGTGGGGTGAGGCTGCGCCCCAATAGATAGCGGATAAATTCCGTGAGCCCCTTGCCGCTGATCCGCACAATGCCTACTGAGCCACGCCCTGGCGCGGTTGCGATGGCAATTATGGGGTCGTGGTGCCGTGCAAGCATAAGTGCGCCAAGGGCGAGGCGCGTGGCCTCGTGGAAATTACTTTTTCACCCAGGGCAAGTTGAACTGTGGTGGCACACCCATACGGGTATTGATGATCCACTGCTGTGCGATGGACAAAACGTTATTGGTAATCCAATACATCACCAAACCTGCAGGAAAGAAGAAGAACATCACACTAAACGCCAGCGGCATGAACCACATCATCTTGGCTTGCATAGGGTCTGGCGGCGCGGGGTTCAATGCAGTTTGCAGCATGGTCGTCATGGTCATCACCAGCGGCAGAATGTAGAAAGGATCGGGAGACGACAGGTCGTGGATCCACAGTGCCCAAGGCGCGTTACGCATTTCTACGCTGGACAGCAACACCCAGTACAAGGCAATAAACACCGGTATTTGAACCATGATGGGGAAGCAGCCGCCCATGGGGTTGACCTTCTCTTCCCGGTAAATTTTCATCATTTCTTGCTGCATTTGCTGAGGGTTATCCTTCAGGCGTTCGCGCATTTCCATGATCTTGGGGTTAACCGCCTTCATTTTGGCCATGCTGGCATAGGCTTTGGCATTGAGCCAGTAGAACGCGATTTTGAGCAATAGCACCAGCGCAACAATCGACCAACCCCAGTTCTGAATGAAGCTGTGCAGCTTGTCCAGCAGCCAATACAACGGCTTGGCCAAAATCGTCAACCAGCCATAGTCTTTCACCAGTTCCAAACCTGGGGACAGAGCCTCCAGTATTTTTTCTTCTTGAGGGCCAGCGAAGAACTTTGCATCAATGGATTTGGTTGCACCGGGCGCAATGGCTTCTAGCGGCGCAATCATAGTGGCGCGGTAGCAGCAATCAGCCATGTTGGAACCGATATCCACTGCATCCAATGACAAGTTGCGCTTGATGCCGTCAGGCAGAATCCACGCGCTAGCAAAGTAATGCTGCACCATGGCTACGTAGCCGTTAGCGGCTTCTTTCTCAACATCGAATTTCTTTTTCTTGATGTCGGCGAATTCAACCTTTTGGTACTTTTTGGCATCCGTATAAACAGCAGGGCCAGTAAAAGTTGAATAGAAAGACGATTCGCCTGCGGGCTTGTTACCGTCGCGTACCAGTTGCAAATACAACTGCGGTGCAATTGGCGCGCCAGTGGTGTTGGTCAACTCGTGCTTGACTGCTATGTCGTAAGCACCACGTCGCAGCGTATAGGTTTTCACCAGCTTGATACCACCCACGTCAGCAGACGCGAATTGCAACACCAAAGAGTCTTCGCCATCTTTCAATGAACGTGGGCCCGTGACGCTCATTGGCGTTTTGTGGGTCGGAAATGCACCGCCCGCTGCGCCAGCAATAACGCCAGTTTGAGCCAAATACACCCGATCCTTGCTGTCATCAAGCAACACAAAGTTGCGCGATTTATCTACGGTGTCGGAATACTTCAAAAACTCCGCACGCACCAAAGAGCCGCCCTCTGTTTCGAATGTCAACTTCAAGACGTCAGTAACGACTTCGAAACGTTCTTTCGCCGCAATCGGTGCACTAGCCGGTACAGCAGCCTGCGAGGGAGCTGGAGCAACAGCCACGGCTATAGGAACACTCGCGTCGACTGCACTTGATTTTCCAGAAACCGGTGCAGTTTGCTGTGCCGGATTTGGAAAAAATGTAGCCTTGTGCCCGTTGTATACCTGCCACTGGTCCCACAACAACACCATAGAAAAGCCAAAGATCACCCACAAAATGGTGCGGCGAATATCGTTCATGAAGGTTTCTTTTCGGAAGATGGAGAAATCAGCCGGCCAAATAACCGGGGTAGATGGCCTGGCACCGGATCACACCCGCCAGCACACCAGGGATGACAGCGGGCCAATCGGGCCACAGTGAGGTAAGAACCCGCAACAGCACCGTGCAGCGCAAGCGCTTGCAACGAATAGAGCGAGCAAGAAGGTTCAAAACGGCACGCAGAACCCAGCCAGGGGCTCAGCAAAAACCGGTACGCTTTTACGAGCCCCATCAGTGCAGCGCGCATCATGGCGTCACGCTGCGTGCGGCCGCAGAGGTAAATAACTGCATGAGCTCAACACGCACAGCGGCCTTTAGCGACTCAGACGTGGCGCTGACGAACTGCGTACGGTCAAACCCCGAGCGCAGGCGCACCAAATGCGCAGTGGGCTGCAGAGAAGACTCAAATTCAGCGCTCACGTTATAAATTTGGCGTTTAATAGCATTTCGGGTTACTGCACGCTTTGCCCATCGCTTGGGGACCATGGCACCAAGCCAAACTCCGACCGAAGGGAACAGATCCACTGAAGAACTGCCAGGCTTTAGCCCCAAAAGGACAGCTGGCACAGTGACATGCAAGGCAAAGTGGGGGGTGCGAGCGAGTGTCTTACCCGCCAGTACGGCTTGAAACTGCGGGCGGGTTTTGAGCCTAAGCAATTAAATACACCCGCCCAGTGGGCAGCCGAGTGACCGTACTTAAACAGCCAAACGCTTGCGGCCCTTGGCGCGGCGTGCGTTGATTACGGCACGGCCACCGCGAGTCTTCATGCGAACCAGAAAACCATGGGTACGGGCGCGGCGGATTTTAGAGGGTTGGTAAGTGCGTTTCATTTGGAATCTCTTGGAGTCGCTATTTAGAACAGGTACCCCGAAGACAATCAGGGAAACCCAAGATTATCGCAAATTTATTGAGCACCAGCAACACCTTAGACAAGAAAAGATGTGTAACGCAGTAACTGAGGGGTATTGGGTGGGCGATGTGGATAAGTTTTTGATAAATTACAATTCAGGGCACGGCAACCCGTAACTATCCACAGAAACTGATAACAATAATGAACGAGGGACACCCCCCACACTATGGCGCATCTTCTGCGCTCGACATTGGCCAAAGCCTATGGCAAAGCTGTGTTGACCAACTGGCGCAAGAGCTACCTGAGCAACAGTTCAACACGTGGATAAAACCCCTGAGTGCACAGGTGCAGGACGATTTTTCAAGGGTGACTGTATTTGTTGCCAATCGGTTTAAATTGGATTGGGTGCGCGCCCAATACAGCGCCCGGATTTCGTCCATGCTGGAAAAACTTTATGGGCAACCCGTTCCAATTGAGTTAGTAATCACTCCGCGAGAGCCCGTTGTTAGAACTCAATCTACCGTCGCCGCACTCGACACAGTAGCGCCCCAAGATATTGCCGCAGTGAGCGAAGATCGTTCTACAACGGGGCCAAAGAATCGCCTCAATAGCATGCTCACTTTTGAGACGCTGGTAGAAGGCACTGCCAATCGAATGGCGCGTGCAGCGGCGATGCATGTGGCCACAATGCCTGGTCATTTGTACAACCCGTTGTTCATTTATGGCGGTGTTGGACTGGGTAAAACCCACCTGATGCACGCAGTGGGCAACCGCTTGCTGACTGACAAACCTGGCTCACGCGTGCTCTACATCCATGCAGAACAATTTGTTTCGGATGTAGTTAAGGCCTATCAGCGAAAGACATTTGACGAATTCAAGGATAAGTACCATTCGCTGGACTTATTGCTGATCGACGATGTACAGTTTTTCGCTAATAAAGACCGTACGCAAGAAGAGTTTTTCAACGCGTTTGAGGCCCTTTTGGCGAAAAAATCGCACATTGTGATGACCAGTGACACCTATCCAAAGGGGTTGGCAGACATTCACGAGCGCCTTGTTTCTCGGTTCGACTCGGGTTTAACCGTTGGAATTGAACCGCCTGAGCTTGAAATGCGGGTCGCTATTCTGATCAACAAAGCGCGTGCAGAGGGCTCTGAAATGCCCGAAGAAGTGGCCTTTTTTGTTGCGAAAAACGTGCGCTCCAACGTGCGCGAACTCGAAGGCGCGTTGCGAAAAATTCTGGCGTATTCGCGGTTTAACCAAAAAGAAATTTCAATCGCCTTGGCCAGAGAAGCATTGCGTGATTTGTTGTCGATTCAAAATCGTCAAATTTCTGTGGAAAACATCCAAAAAACCGTAGCCGACTATTACAAGATTAAGGTTGCGGACATGTATTCAAAGAAACGGCCAGCCAGTATTGCCCGCCCACGCCAAATCGCCATGTATCTCGCCAAAGAGTTGACACAAAAAAGTCTTCCCGAAATTGGCGAATTATTTGGCGGGCGCGATCACACTACCGTCCTGCATGCTGTAAGAAAAATAGGCGGGGAACGCCAACTGGTCACGGAGCTGAACCAACAACTCCATGTGCTTGAACAGACCTTAAAAGGCTAATTACTAAAAACAGGTGCCTTTGCCCCAGAAAATCACCATAAAACAGGGAAAATGAAGAGCTACAGCAGACTCCCCACAGGGGCACGCTACCCAGCGGATTGACAGAGTATCAAAAGAGGTTGACATGATCGTATTGAAGGCAACGCAAGACAAAGTGCTATCGGTTCTGCAGTCCGTCGCGGGCATTGTGGAGCGCCGCCATACGCTACCCATTTTGGCCAATGTGCTGTTGCGAAAAACTGGCACATCCATTCAGATTACAACCAGTGATTTGGAGATCCAAATCCGCACTACGGCAGATTTGGGCGGTGACGCTGGCAACTTCACCACCACGGTGGGCGCGCGTAAGCTTATTGATATTCTGCGCACCATGCCTTCCGACCAAACTGTGTCGCTGGAGTCCAACCAAAGCAAAATCATCCTGAAAGGCGGCAAAAGTAAATTCACACTGCAGACCCTTCAGGCCGAAGACTTTCCATTGGTTCAAGAGTCGGCTAACTTTGGGCCTGCGTTCAGCGTGCCCCAAAAGACACTGAAAGACTTGCTGAGCCAGGTGTCTTTTGCCATGGCCGTGCACGATATTCGCTATTACCTCAATGGAATTTTGTTTGTGGCCGAAGGCAAGCAGCTCAGCTTGGTCGCCACCGACGGACACCGCTTGGCGTTTGCATCGTCAACACTGGATGTGGATGTTCCCAAACAAGAAGTGATCTTGCCGCGCAAAACCGTCATCGAGTTGCAGCGCCTGCTCAGTGACGCAGAAGGTGCTATTGAGATGCAATTCGCCAATAACCAGGCCAAGTTCAGTTTTGATGGCATGGAATTTGTAACCAAACTGGTCGAAGGCAAGTTTCCCGACTACAACCGCGTTATCCCCAAAAACCACAAAAACAAAATTACTTTGGGGCGTGACTCGCTGCTGAAAACATTGCAACGCACTGCGATCTTGACAAGCGACAAGTTCAAGGGTGTGCGTCTGAACATCGACCCCGGCAGCCTGCGCGTAGCATCCAACAATGCCGAACAGGAAGAGGCGGTGGACGAGCTAGATATCGATTACGGCGGAGACGGCATCGAGATCGGCTTCAACGTTACTTACCTAATCGACGCACTAACCAACATGAGCCAGGATATGGTGTCGATTGAACTGTCAGACGGCAACAGCTCTGCGCTGTTCACCATCCCTGACAACGCAACGTTCAAGTATGTTGTGATGCCAATGAGAATTTAGTGCTGCAAAATTTGTAGCTGCTTACGCAATCAAACCCCCGGCCTCCGGGGGTTTGGTCATTGAAGAATAGTGAAAATTGTGGGACAGATCTTTAACTCTGCCCCCAACCGATTGAGAGAGAAGTTAGCCATGACCGAAGAAAACAAGCCTGTACCCACTCCAGAAAATGCCAGCGATGCCGTGCACACCGGCGAAGGCAGCTCGGACAGCTCCAACTTCCAGCCCACCATCGACACCAACCAGGCCGGTGCGACCGAGGCCTATGGCGAAGGCTCAATCCAGATTCTTGAAGGCTTAGAAGCTGTGCGTAAGCGCCCCGGCATGTATATCGGTGATACGTCTGACGGCACCGGTCTGCACCACCTGGTATTCGAGGTGGTGGACAACTCCATTGATGAGTCTCTGGCTGGCCATTGCGATGACATTTTGGTCACCATTCACTCCGACAACTCTATCAGCGTGGTCGACAACGGCCGCGGCATCCCCACCGGCGTGAAGATGGACGACAAGCATGAGCCCAAGCGCTCGGCGGCTGAAATCGCGCTGACCGAACTGCACGCGGGCGGCAAGTTCAACCAGAACAGCTACAAGGTATCCGGCGGACTGCACGGCGTAGGCGTTTCTTGTGTGAACGCGCTGTCCAAAATGCTGCGCCTGACCATCCGCCGCGATGGCAAGGTCCACGTGATGGAATTCAGCAAAGGTTTTGTACAAAACCGGCTGGTGGAAACGGTGAATGGCGTGGAAGTGTCGCCCATGAAAGTGGTTGGTGAGACCGAAAAGCGAGGCACCGAAGTGCACTTTTTGCCTGATACCGAAATTTTCAAAGAAAACAACGACTTCCATTACGAGATCTTAAGTAAGCGCCTGCGAGAACTCAGCTTCCTGAACAACGGCGTGCGCATTCGCCTCAAAGACGAGCGCAGCGGCAAAGAAGACGACTTCTCGGGTGCAGGTGGCGTACAGGGCTTTGTGAACTTCATCAACAAAGGCAAGACGGTGTTAAACCCCAACATCTTCCACGCCATGGGCGACCGCCAGAGCGACCAACAGACCAATATCGGCGTCGAAGTGGCCATGCAGTGGAACAGCGGCTTCAACGAGCAAGTGCTGTGCTTTACGAACAACATTCCCCAGCGCGACGGCGGCACCCACCTGACCGGCCTGCGCGCCGCGATGACACGCGTGATCAACAAATACATCGACGACAGCGAGATTGCAAAAAAAGCCAAGGTAGAAGTAACTGGCGACGACATGCGCGAAGGCCTATGTTGCGTACTGAGCGTCAAGGTGCCCGAGCCCAAGTTCTCTAGCCAGACCAAAGACAAGCTGGTGAGCAGCGAAGTGCGCGGCCCCGTAGAAGACATTGTGAGCAAGCTGCTGCACGACTACCTGCAAGAGCGCCCCGCGGATGCCAAGATCATCGTCGGCAAGATTATCGAAGCCGCACGCGCTCGCGAAGCCGCACGTAAGGCGCGCGATATGACGCGCCGCAAGGGCGTGCTCGACGGCATGGGCCTGCCGGGCAAGCTGGCCGACTGCCAGGAAAAAGACCCCGCTGGCTGCGAAATTTATATCGTCGAGGGTGACTCCGCCGGGGGCTCTGCCAAGCAGGGCCGCGACCGCAAATTCCAGGCGATTCTGCCCCTGCGAGGCAAGATTCTGAATGTAGAAAAAGCCCGCTACGAAAAGCTGCTGACCAGCAACGAAATCTTGACGCTGATCACCGCGCTGGGTACTGGCATTGGCAAGGCCGGTGGCAGCACCGGCAACGACGACTTCAACGTCGCCAAGCTGCGCTACCACCGCATCATCATCATGACCGATGCCGACGTGGACGGCGCACACATCCGCACACTGCTACTGACATTTTTCT
>JBEGPS010000186.1:0-2704 GCA_041181325.1 Pseudomonadota bacterium | reverse complement strand
TCCATTGAACTGGATGGCAAACCCATCCACCACGCCACACCTTACGAGCGGGCCCGCGCGGGCATGGGGTTTGTACCGCAAGGGCGCGAAATTTTTGCACGCCTCACGGTAGAAGAAAACTTGCGCATGGGTTTGGCTTTTAAGCCTGCCAGCACGCCCATTCCTCCAGAGTTGTATGAACTGTTTCCAGTTCTCAAGCAAATGCTGAATCGGCGTGGCGGCGATTTGTCAGGAGGGCAGCAGCAGCAGTTGGCGATTGCGCGCGCTCTTGCTGCAAAACCGCGCGTGCTAATTTTGGATGAGCCCACCGAGGGCATACAGCCCAGCATTATTAAAGACATTGGGCGCGTTATTCGTATGCTGGCCGACCAAGGCGATATGGCGATTGTGTTGGTGGAGCAGTACTACGACTTTGCCCAGGAGCTTGCAGACGACTACGTGGTGATGGAGCGTGGAGCCGTGCTGGCGCGTGGAAAGGGTCGGAATATGGATGTTGATGGCGTAAAGGCCTTGGTGGCCATTTGAGGCGCTTGCTCGGCACTACATAGACCAAATGCGCGGAGAAACAGGGCGCATAGACCATAGTTCTTCTCGCCAACTATTGCGTATATGGCGGAGAAGCTGCATTGCTGGCTCCACCAGGGGAGCCAGTACTCTGACCACAATGACGTGCCTATTGGGGCTGGTTACGCCAGCGGTTCCGTCCAATGCATGGCTGGCAATTAACCCCCGGGCACGGTCCAATACAAGTTGTTTGCGGTGCCGCTCAATCACAGAGCCAGTGGTCAGGTACAAACTTGCAAGGCAGCGCATGCCAGACAGTCCAACCGCACTGTTGAGTAAGCGCTGATCTGATCCGTCAATGACGCCACGTTCAAGCCAAATGCCAGGCACCTCCAGATGCTGGCAATAGGAACCAGTTTCAAACGGCTGTTGTGCATGGGGCAGTCCCAGCGCAGTCACGTCCCAGCCCATGAGTTCTGCGCCAGGCGCTAATTGCATAGTCAGCCGGTTCTCGGCTTGGCAGCCGCTATAGCACAGCGCCTCTAGCGGCAGCCACTCAAGCCTTGACCCTGGTTCCATGTGAATGTGCGTGCGTTGCTGCGCAAGGGGTCCCTCTGAGCGATAAAAACGCGTGGCACCAGGGGTTGTGATCAACGCGTGACTGCCCGCCTGGCAGTGGATGGAAAGATCCAATGTATCGCCACCCACTAAACCACCTGGTGGATGTACCAGGACGTTGTGGCACACGGCATCACCTTCCGGGTACAGGCTTTGCAAAATGCGCAACGGTCCGCTATGAATATGGCGAGCGACGGTACGGTTTGATTCCAACCGATAGTCGATATTCAGCTGCGCATGCCAAGCCATTAAAAATGCGCGTAACTACTCAGGTTTTTGCGGGAGTGGCTAGCTGTTGTTCGAGCCACGGTGGGCCCAGCCCGTCGTGTGTTTTTCGACGGCACTAAAAAGCTCGTACATCACCATAGCCATGGCCCCGACGACGACCAAGCCAGCAAAGGCCAAGCCCATTTGCATAGAGGACCCCGCCGAAATCAACAGGTAGCCAATGCCCTCGTTAGCAGCCGTCATTTCCGACACGGTAGTTCCCACAAATGCCAGGGTAATAGCAACTTTCAGTGAGCCATAAAAATACGGCATGGAGCGAGGCAAGCCTACCTTAATCAGCACATCCCAACGCTTTGCACCCAGCACACGCAGCACATCCTCTAGCTCGGGCTCTAACGTGGCTAGCCCGGTGGCTATATTTACCATAATGGGGAAGAAACTGATGAGAAACGCGGTCAAGATGGCGGGGCCCACGCCGATGCCAAACCACACCACCAAAATGGGCACAAACGCAGCTTTGGGCAACGCATTAAATGCGGTCATCAGTGGGTACACCGCTGCATAGGCCAAGCGTGAGCTACCAATAACAAAACCCAGCAATACGCCCACCACAATGGCAATACCAAAGCCCACCATGGTGACCCAAAAAGTACGCCATGCGTGCCCAGCAATGATGCCTTTGAACTCCCAAAATTGGGTCCAAATTCGCCAAGGGCTAGGAAAGATAAATTCTGATACGTCAAAGGCAGAGCAAATTATTTGCCACAGCACGATAGTGGCCACCAACAGCATCCACGGCGCCCACAATTCAACTTGTTTTTTGTTCATGCTTGTCGTCTTATTGGGTAATAGCGGCACCTGCCGAAGGTGCAGTCGAGCGCATGGCGCCAATGTGGCCGCGCAGTTCGTGCACGATATCGGTGAATTCTTTGGTGTAGGTAATTTCCAGGTCGCGAGGGCGTGGCAAATCGATGGTTTTTTTCACCACAAACCGGCCTGGACTCTTGCTCATGACATAGACCGTATCGGCCAAAAAAACCGATTCGCGCAAATCATGTGTGACCAAAATAACGTTGAATTGTTGTTCGGTCCACAGGTCGCGCAAAATGCACCACAGTTCTTCGCGGGTGAATGCATCCAGCGCGCCAAACGGCTCATCCAACAGCAGCATTTTGGGCTCGTGAATCAATGCGCGGCAAATACTTGCACGCTGTTGCATGCCACCTGAAAGTTGCCATGGAAACTTATCTTCATAGCCACCCAAGCCCACTTTTTGCAGGAGTTTGCGCGCACGCTCTTCGTACTCTTTGCGCTTGGCTTTGAAGTTGCTGCGGTAGGGCTCCACAATTTCTAG
>JBEGPS010000185.1:0-2529 GCA_041181325.1 Pseudomonadota bacterium | reverse complement strand
AATGGTTGAGCCTGATGGAAGTGGTTCAAATGCTTTGCCCTGTGTGGCCGGTGCGTAACGAACCAATGCAGGGCAACCATTGGAGGATTTGATAAAAAAAGCCGCGCAGCCCTTATGGAATATGCGTGGCCAGCTACTGAATTTGTAGCAGTATCAGAAGGTTCTGGTTTTACTTCCGCGCTGGCGGCACATCCGTACAGCTGCCATGCGCAATCTCCGCCGCCATACCAATGGACTCACCAAGGGTTGGGTGTGGGTGAATCGTCTTGCCGATGTCCACCGCGTCCGCGCCCATCTCAATGGCCAGGGCGATCTCGCCGATCATGTCGCCCGCATGGGTGCCGACCATGCCGCCACCCAAGATCTTGCCGTGGCCGTGGGCCTCTGGGCTGTCATCAAACAGCAGCTTGGTGACACCTTCGTCGCGGCCATTGGCAATCGCGCGGCCAGAGGCGGTCCAAGGGAACAGGCCCTTCTTGACCTTAATACCTTGGGCCTTGGCCTGGTCTTCAGTCAGGCCAACCCATGCCACTTCAGGGTCGGTGTAGGCCACGCTGGGAATCACGCGGGCGTTAAACGCCGCAGCTGCCAGCTCTTTGTTGCCTTGCAGCTCACCGGCAATCACTTCAGCAGCCACATGCGCCTCGTGCACGGCCTTGTGCGCCAGCATGGGCTGGCCCACCACGTCGCCAATGGCGAAGATGTGGGAGATGTTGGTGCGCATTTGGATGTCGACGTTGATGAAGCCACGGTCGGTCACGGCCACGCCGGCCTTCTCAGCACTGATTTTCTTGCCGTTGGGCGTGCGGCCCACAGCTTGCAGCACCAGGTCGTAGACCTGCGGTGCGGGGGCGGTACCGCCCTCCTCTGCTGCTGCAAACGTCACTTCGATACCTTCGGGCAAAGCGCGTGCGCCCACCGTTTTGGTCTTGAGCATGATGTTGTCAAAGCGCGGGGCGTTCATCTTCTGCCAGATTTTGACCAGATCGCGGTCGGCACCTTGCATTAGGCCGTCCATCATTTCCACCACATCTAGGCGGGCGCCCAGCGTGCTGTACACGGTGCCCATTTCCAGGCCGATGATGCCGCCACCCAGAATCAGCATGCGCTTGGGGACTTCTTTCAAAGCCAAGGCTCCGGTGCTGTCCACCACGCGTGGGTCTTCGGGCATGAAGGGCAGTCGCACGGCTTGAGAGCCAGCAGCGATGATGGCGTTCTTGAACGCGATGAGCTTCTTGGTGCCGGTTTTCTCTTGCGCGGTGCCGCTGGTTTCTTCCACTTCCAGGTGGTTGGCACCTACAAATGCACCGTAGCCGCGTACGGTAGTCACTTTGCGCATCTTGGCCATGGCAGCCAGGCCGCCGGTCAGCTTGCCGATGACTTTTTCTTTGTGGCCGCGCAGCTTGTCGATGTTGACCACTGGTTTGCCAAAATCCACGCCCAAGTCGGCCATGTGGCTGACTTCGTCCATCACGGCTGCCACGTGC
Organism: Pseudomonadota bacterium; assembly: GCA_041181325.1. GTDB lineage: Bacteria > Pseudomonadota > Gammaproteobacteria > Burkholderiales > Burkholderiaceae_C > Allorhodoferax. The sequence goes on along the minus strand of JBEGPS010000185.1, from coordinate 1,042 downwards.
AACAGCGCTTTGGACGGAATGCAACCCACGTTCAAGCACACGCCGCCCAAAGTGGCGTAACGCTCCACCACGATGACCTTGAGGCCCAAGTCTGCTGCACGGAACGCAGCGGAGTAACCACCAGGACCGCCGCCGATCACCACCAAGTCGCATTCCAGGTCAGCGTTACCACCGAAGCTGGAAGCGGTGGGCGCTGGAGCGGAAGGTGCTACAGAAACAGGAGCTGCTTGCGCAGACTGTGCGGGGGCTGCGGCCGGTTTTGACTCTGCAACGGGTGCAGCAGCACCTGCTGCTTCGAGCATCAAAACGACGGAGCCTTCTTTGACCTTGTCACCCAGCTTGACCTTGAGCTCCTTCACCACGCCTGCGGCGCTGGAAGGAATTTCCATGGAGGCTTTGTCGCTCTCCACGGTGATCAGGCTTTGCTCAACTTTGATGGTGTCGCCGGGCTTGACCATCAATTCGATAACGGTGACTTCAGCGAAGTCGCCAATATCAGGAACTTTGATTTCAATCGTTGCCATGCCGGTTCCTTAAAGCAAAACGCGGCGGAAGTCACCGAGGATTTGAGACAAATAGACGTTAAAGCGCGCAGCGGCCGCACCGTCAATTACGCGGTGATCCCAGGTGAGCGACAAGGGCAGCATCAGGCGCGGCTGGAAGGCCTTGCCATCCCACACCGGCTCGGTGGTGGAGCGGCACACGCCCAAAATAGCCACTTCAGGCGCGTTGATGATCGGCGTAAAGTAACGACCACCAATGCCACCCAAGCTGGAGATGGTGAAGGTGGCGCCCGACATTTCTGCAGGGCTCAGCTTGCCGTCACGGGCCTTCTTGGCCAGGTCGGACATCTCTTGGCTGATCTGGAAGATGCCTTTTTTGTCGCAGTCCTTGATCACCGGCACCATCAGCCCGTTGGGGGTGTCTGCTGCAAAACCAATGTGGTAGTACTGCTTGTAAATGATGGCATCGCCATCCAGCGAGCTGTTGAAATCGGGGAACTTCTTGAGTGCGGCCACGCAGGCTTTGATCAGGAAGGCCA